>JAEWYG010000209.1 GCA_023395755.1 Actinomycetes bacterium
CGCTTGTGTTGCTCTTCCTGCTGGGTGCGGTAACGGGCGAGTGCTTGTTCGTAACTTCCGACTGTTTTACGAAAATAAAGCGTGTATCCCGCGGTCATGAGCGTAAGGATAACGAAGAAGATCACGACGAAGAGCCCCCAAACTTCCGGACGATCAGTTGGTAACCATGCGCCAACGTAGGCACTGGCTACCAGCACTGGGAAGGCAGTTATCCCGAAGCAGACGATGCGCGCGGGGTAGGTCAGCTTCTTTACCACCACACCACTGAACCAAAGTGCTTGCAACACTCCTATTCCGATGGTTGTTATTAGCATTGATAGGGTCAGGTTTAATCCATAGCTGGGACCGGCGAACGCATAACCTAAGGCGAGACATGCGATCATCGCAAGGGTAAAAAATATGCTGATAGTGAATAGAGTTTGCTTTGCTAATTCCTTCATGGCTTACTCCTTATTACGAGGTGGAGGTTGATAGAGGGGTGCTACGCGGATCGTGTGGGTTTGTTGCTCGGAATATGCGGGGGTGGTTGTTCTAAGATTGTGGGGGTGGTGCCGTAAGCATGAACCGTGATGGGGCGTAGCTAGCGCGCTAGAGGTTGATTTTGCGCTTGAGCGTGGGCGCATACTGCCGTGACACGATAACTGCCTCGCCGTTATCCAACAATAACTGCATTCGTGCGTTGTCAAAAGGCCTGATAGCTTTTACATGGTCGAAATTCACGAGCATCTGTTTGGATGTTCGTACGAATTCTGTGCCAGAAAGCTTGTCCTCTACTTCATACAGGCGCAGTGGTGTTTCTAATACAGCGTTGCAGGTGTAGAGGAAAGTGGGCCCATCAACTGTCTCAACATACAACACCTCCTCAAGAGGCACGACGAAGGTTGTTCCGTCGCGAGCTCCGGTTATTCTACGGTCGAACATGCTTAGCGAGGCGACGATACGTTTCACCCGGTCATCGATACGCGGGCAGGCGATAGTCACTTCAATATTGGCAAGTGCCGGTTCCTCAGAAATGGTCACGTTCATATGTTCCCTAACGTCGAAAGGTCAATTGTCGAATGTTTTTCGCCAGTATGCCGAAGGTGGCTGAGGTGTGCAAGGCAGTTCAGCCCAACCTGCATCCATGAAGTGCCAACTTACATAAAGAGGGAGCCTCAACGTATTTAGAATGGGGCAGACGAGAGAAAACTCACTAGCGTGAGGTTGCGCCTGAGCGTGCTGGTGGGTTGCTGATGGACATTCGGATTGTGCTATCATGACGAAAGCAAAGATAAAAACACGGTCCGGTCGGTAGTCCGGGCGCAAAGCGTCGCTTCGCGGCTTTGCCAGTAACCTGCCTCCTTGGTTGTCCGTTCTTTGCGGTACGACAATACATAAAGGAGGAATTATGCAAGTCACCACTTCTTCGACGATGACATTGCTGCATGACGGCCAATTCTGGGTCGGCATCTGCGAGCATGAGGAAAACGGTAGTTACGGCGCATGCCGCATCGTGTTTGGCGCAGCCGAACCGGTGGATACTGAGATCCTGGCGTTTGTTTGTCGAAACTGGGCGACACTCGCCTTCGATCTTGCGGTTGATGGTACGTTGCCCTGCACATCAAGCCTACTCGCTCACGCAAACCCCAAGCGCCGCCAGCGCGCTGCGAAAAAGCTTGTGGGGCAATCCGGTGTAGGTACGAAAGCCCAGCAGGCAATGAGTGCTGGTTATGAGGCGCGCAAGGTCGAGCGAAGGGTGGATGTGCGCATTGCCCGTCAAGTCGAAGCCGAGCGACGTTTCAAGCTCAAGCAGGCTAAACGCAAAGAAAAACACAAGGGTCGCTAGAGGCGTCAAGCTGCATGTTGAGGAGATTGATTGCAAGGGGAGCCGCATTCGAAAATACAGTGACGCGCGGTGTTGCGTGGTACACCCGCATTTTGTAGTGTGCATACATTTCGTAGTTGTATTTCGAGACAGAAGTAGCTAGGGCAAAAAATGTAGGCCGATTTGGCAAATTGGAACGGTTATGTACTCAGATTAAATATGGATAGACGTGCTTAGGATATATCTACTTTCGTATGGCCTGATCAGAAGGCTGTCGTTTTTTCCGCTTGATTATTAGTTGAATTGATTGCGAATTTTGAGTACATAGTCGCTTCAATTTGCCAAATTGAAGCGAAAAAATCGTTCAAACACAAATGTCCCTGACCAAATCACCCTGAATACGAGGCTACCCCCTGAGCTTAAAGTGCTCACAGAAGGCCGTCGTCCTAGCCCTAAACACTCCGAATGCGAAGTAGCTGCCCTAAACGTAAAATATGCCCTCTCGCACAGGGCGAACCTCGATGGTAAGCTGTGACCATGAGTATTTTCATTAGTCATACTTCGGCATTGGAATTCTGGCGTTCCGAACGTGCTTTTTGTAGTACTGATTTATCGCGTGCAAAACCTCGGGCAGGACTTGTGCCAAAATGTTCGGCTGCTGAGTGGCTTGAGCTCGAAGAAAGAGGCGTTCGCGGTGCGCCCCTCCATCTTGCTGTCGCAGATGCCCCGTCGCGGAGTAGGGCAAAAAATATAATTTGCCACGTGTGGCATGGACCTTCGGCCGCAAAATCGTTTGTGCGCATAAAAAACAAGCTTTATGTAAGTTCACCTGAAGCGTGTTTCTTGCAGATGTCGACCATGCTTCCTTTGGTGAAAGTTGTTGAAATGGGATATGAACTTTGCGGTTCGTTTGCGCTTAGTC
>JAEWYG010000212.1 GCA_023395755.1 Actinomycetes bacterium
GTTGTATTCTTGTTCCTAGCGATTGGGCTTTTCGCGACGGGCGGCAATATGAATATCAATGCACGTCCCGATGCTGCTGTTATGGGAATGGCCTTCGCAGTTGGCAGCGTGGTGGTACTGATAATGGTGGTGGTTGGATTTATCTCATTGGCGGTATCGGTATTTGCAACAATGATGGTTACGCGTGCTTTGGGCTATTGGACGCAGCAATTTGATGTGCCTGCATGGCGTGGGCAGGATGATCCGATGCCCTTCGAGTTATCGAGTATGCCCGATGGGTTTGGGCAACAACCTCCCATGTCCCGATAGATTTGGGTGGTTGAGAGTGATGTAAGACAGAACGGGGCCTCAAGAGCCCCGTTCTGTTTGTTTAGTCAGGCAATTTGTTAGTAAATCCTGCCGATTCAAAGAGGACGCCTCGTCGATGGTGGTCTTTTTGCCGCTGTTCCCCTAGACTTGTGGGCGCGCTCTTGCGGCTGCGGGTCGAAAGATGCCGGTCGCGTACAACGATGAGTTGTCGATACAATCCCTTGAGATTCTGGAGGTCATCCCGCATGGAGGAATGTGCGACGGACGCAACGGCCGAGCTAGCCGAAAAGGGAGCTTTTACCTGTGGCTCGCTTGGTCGTATCGCACCGAGTTGGTGGGAGCCAGATGAGGGTGAGGTTGTTGAACCATGGCTTTCTGCGGATGAAGCCCTCGATCGGTTCCTCGATTGGGTGGCATCGCGGGGCATTGAGCTGTGGCCCCATCAAGAAGAAGCTTTGATGTCGTTGATGGTGGGCGACCACGTTATTCTGGGTACCCCCACAGGTTCGGGGAAATCTCTCGTTGCGCTAGGGTTACACTTTATGGCGCTGGCCACCGGACGTCGAGCGTATTACACTGCTCCCATCAAAGCGCTTGTAAGCGAGAAGTTTTTCGATCTCGTAGAGGTTCTCGGGCGTGAGAATGTGGGAATGATTACGGGTGATACGCATATCAATACACAAGCTCCCGTTATTTGCTGTACGGCTGAGATCCTAGCAAATGAAGCCCTGAGAGAGGGAGAGCAGGCTGATGTAGGTTGTGTGGCCATGGATGAGTTCCATTTTTATGGCGATGCCGACCGGGGCTGGGCATGGCAGGTTCCTTTGCTTACGTTGCCGAAGACGCAATTCCTTCTAATGAGCGCTACGCTGGGAGAAGTGACGCAGATAGCGGCATCGCTGAAGCAGCGTACAGGTGTCGAGGTGAGCGTAGTAGCCGATGCGCCGCGTCCGGTGCCGCTGTCTTATGAATATGTTGAGATTCCCCTAGAGGGTACGGTTGAGCTGGCGTTGCGCGAAGGAGAGGCACCTTTATATATCGTGCATTTTTCGCAGGATGCGGCGTTGGCTACGGCCCAATCGCTTTCGAGCTATGGTGTGGCGTCTAAAGAGCAGCGCGAAGAGATAAAGCGGGCTATGTCTGGCACGCGTTTTACCACGGCGTTTGGTAAAACACTCAAGCGCTTGCTTGCCAGCGGCGTGGGCGTGCACCATGCCGGTATGCTGCCGCGTTATCGCTTGCTGGTGGAGAAGCTTGCTCAGCAAGGCCTCCTGCCGGTTATCTGTGGAACTGATACCCTTGGCGTGGGTATTAATGTTCCTATTCATACGGTGCTTTTAACTGCACTAACTAAATTCGACGGTTATCGCATGCGCCGGTTGCGTGCTCGCGAATTTCACCAAATCGCCGGACGTGCCGGTCGATCGGGCTTCGACACCGAAGGCGTGGTAATAGCTCAGGCCCCTGAGCACGATATCGAAAATGCCAAGTTGGTGCAGAAGGCCGGAGGCGACCCAAAAAAGCTTCGCAAGATTAAAAAGAAGCAGCCACCCGAAGGTTTCGTCACCTGGAACAAGCAGACGTTCGAACGTTTGATTGATGCTGTGCCTGAAACCCTCAAGCCCCGTATGAAAATCACGCATTCCATGGTGTTGTCAGAGGTGGTACAAGGTGGTGATGCGTATGCGCGCGTGCGCAAACTCATTAATGATTCTGCGCAGACCGATGAGGAGAAGGCCGCGCTTGTGGTGCGCGCAGACGAGATATTCGATACGTTAATCAACGCTGAGGTAGTGGAGCGCTTGGACGCAGAAGATGGTGGTGTGGAATACGTCACCACGGTCGATCTACCGGAAGACTTCGCACTCGATCAGCCTCTTTCGCCATTTCTGCTTGCGGCGCTAGAATTGTTGGACCCTGAAAGTGAGAGCTATGCTTTTGATGTTATCTCCATGGCGGAAGCTACGCTGGAGAATCCGCGTCAAGTGCTGCGTGCTCAGGAGCGCCAGGCACGAGACCGCGCAATGGCAGACATGAAGGCGGATGGCGTAGAATACGAGGAACGTCTCGAACGCATTGTCGAAGTTACGTACCCAAAGCCGCTCGAAGATCTGCTGGGCGCCGCCTTTGAGCGCTACTGCCAAGACGTTCCTTGGGCTCGCGACTTTCAGCTGGAACCCAAATCAGTGCTGCGCGATATGCTGGAGACGGCAAGCGATTTCAAGGGTTACGTGCAACGCTACGGTATCGCGCGATCTGAGGGGCTGTTGCTTCGTTATCTCACGGATGCGTATCGCGTAATTGCGCGTACGGTACCAGCGGATAAGCGTGACGATCGTTTTGAAGACATCGTGGCATGGCTAGGTTTTGTGGTGCGCTCGGTTGATTCAAGCTTAATGGATGAGTGGGAGCGCGCCGGTTCGGCATTGGATGCTGCACCGCCCGTGACTGCCGACGAAGTGGTTACCGATCGTCGCGGCCTTACCGTACTGGTGCGCAATGCTCTGTTTTTGCGAGTGCGGTTGGCTTCGCGGGGTCGTGTTGATGAGCTAGGAAAACTCGACCAAGAATGGGGATGTGGCGAGCTCCGTTGGCAGCGCGCACTCGATGCTTACCATGATGTGCACGAAGATATTCTTATCGATGCCGACGCGCGTTCCTTGTCGTATCTCACTTTCGACGAATCAGACGAGAGAACTCAACACGTGTGGCATGTGCGCCAGATATTGAGTGACGAACATGGTGATCACGACTTTAGCATTATGGCTGACGTCGATTTAGATGCGACGCAGGAAGAGAGTGAAGTTGTGTTTAAGAACTTCCGTGTAGGGTTTGCTGAAGAATTGTTGAACTCTGCGAATAGCGGTGCGTAACAATAGGTTTGTTTTGAATTCTTACTATTTTGAAACTACTCCTGTGCGCCATAAACCTATCCAGGTTACCGAACGTGTCGTGACATCAAGATTCTTCACGTGAGGGAAACATTTCGCATTTTTGTTGGTGGTATGATTATGCACATAATGACGCTATCATAGTTAATGAACAGAAGCCCAGCATGGCGAGATGTTGATTCGTGGTGGCTGGGGCCGTATGGTAACGAAAGGGTGACTATGGCGAAAATTGAGATGACTACGCCGCTGGTGGAGATGGACGGCGACGAGATGACGCGGATTATCTGGCAGATGATTAAAGACGAACTACTTATGCCACACGTTGATCTTAAGACTGAATATTATGACCTAGGTCTCGAACATCGCAATGCCACAGACGATCAGGTTACTGTAGATTCCGCCGAGGCTACGAAGCGTCTGGGTGTAGCCGTAAAGTGTGCAACTATCACGCCGAATGGTGCCCGTATGGGCGAGTACGATCTGAAGCAGATGTGGAAGAGCCCCAACGGCACCATCCGCGCCATTTTGGACGGCACCGTGTTTCGTACTCCCATCACGGTAAAGGGTATTGAGCCATGCGTACGCAATTGGACGAAACCTATCACTATCGCTCGTCATGCGTATGGCGATGTGTATAAGAACGCTGAAATTCGTGTACCGGGCGCTGGCAGGGTGGAGTTGGTGTATACCGCCGAAGATGGTACCGAAATACGAGAATTAGTACACGAGTTCTCGGCTGCAGGTGTGGCGCAGGGTATGCACAACACCGACGCCTCCATTGAGAGCTTTGCTCGCAGCTGTTTTGAGTACGCGCTGGATATACGTCAAGACATTTGGTTCGCCACCAAGGACACCATCTCTAAGAAGTACGACCATCGTTTTAAAGACATCTTTCAGGAAATATTCGATGCTGAGTACGCGGAGCGTTTCGAAGCTGCGGGCATCGAGTACTTCTATACGCTTATTGACGATGCTGTTGCGCGCGTTATGAAGGATAGCGGCGGCTTTATCTGGGCTTGTAAAAATTATGATGGTGACGTTATGAGCGATATGGTGTCATCGGCGTTCGGATCTCTTGCCATGATGACATCGGTATTGGTGTCACCGCAGGGCGTCTACGAATATGAGGCTGCTCACGGCACGGTGCAACGCCATTACTATAAGCACCTGAAGGGCGAAGAGACTTCCACCAACTCGGTAGCCACCATTTTTGCATGGTCGGGGGCACTGCGTAAACGCGGCGAACTGGATGGCCTGCCTGATTTGGTTGCCTTTGCTGATCGTCTAGAAAAGGCGACACTTGATACGATTGAGGCTGGCGAGATGACGGGTGACTTGGCGCTTATCACCTCTCTGGAGAACCCTGTCAAACTTAACACGCGTGACTTTATCTTGGCTATTGCGAAGCGGTTGGCGGCGTAGTGACGAGGCGCTTGCTTCTTGAACGGATGCTTTTGATAATTAAGGGGATGGCACGCTAGTTGTTGCAAACACCATTCCGCTCGTGAGGATCGACGAGGGGGATGGTGATGCACAAGAAGAGTGTGAACCGCACCACTCTTGCTTTAGAGAATGGATAGGCTCGGAGCCCCTTTGGGCACTTTGCAAACCTTCGGGCAACGGTGTGCCAAGAGCCGTGCTTTGGTTCGTCTAAGAAATTGTCTAGGTCCCCTGCTGGTCTTAATTAAAATAGTCGCCTGGATAGTAACTTTCGAGATCGCTTGGCGAGAGGGTTATTTCTTCTATGGTCGCCGTAACGTCCGTAGGATTGCAATCAAATAATGAATTGCTAAGCTTGAGTAGAGCACTGCCATCAATGAGGTTAACGGCAACTGATTCTGCATATTCCACCGCAGTTCTAGAAAAATAAGAAGTCGTGATGAAGGTTAAATGATTTGCATGGATAGTCCCGTTCGCGCCAACAAGCTTTTGTATAGCAGGACGACCTACTGAGTTTTTTCGTCCATAGCATTTGCATTCGATTAAGGTTTTCTCGCGATCTTTAACCGCCACAACATCGTAGCCTCCATCACACGTCTTCTGCGTTGTCTGCGCAGAATAACCTTGTCTGCGATATAAATCTGCACAGTATTCTTCAAAACCCGAAGGTCGAGAAACGAATTGCTGGATAATGTTGTCTATCGACTGTGCGCAAGATCGATCACGCTTCTTCCTGAGGATCGTTTCTCGCTTTCTGATTTCTTCTTTACAAAGTCTTATCTTTGCGCCTTTGGCCCTTAATATGTTTACCAGCTCGACAAGATCAATGGGCGATTTGGTTAATACCCAGAATTCATCAAGATAAAGCTCGCTGAATTCGTAGATTAGTCTATTGTTTTTATATCGTTGATCGCATGTACCGTTTTTTTTCGAGTACTCCCAAAAGGGGTATTTTAAGATAAAAGAATTAGGTTCCGAACAGTTTCGTCTCCTTTTTATTTTGTATTTGCGAGTTATTTTTATATCGTATCGTTCACGAAATCGTCGGCGCCGCATTAATCGAATGATGCAATGCGTGACAACCGCTAATAGAGCTACAACCAGCACCCCTATTAATGTAATCTCTATTTTGGGTAATTCTGGTATTTTGAGAAGAGTATCCCATAAACCAGTCATTAAACACAGCCTCTCTACTTATTGGTATTTCGGGAATACAATTCCTTTTTAGCAATGCTAGCATATTTCTAAAGTCAGCATTCCCTCCTTTGCCTTAGCTCCTAATCTGACATACGGCTCTGACACTAATCTGGTCATAAACTGGTCTTATTGATTTTATATATTTTGGCAATTTCGATAAGACTATTTGAACACTATAGTCTGCTGCAGATTAATCTAATCCGGGAAAGGATGACCATGGAAAGTCAGGGCAGCAGGCAGGAAATCAACAGGCAACTGGCGCAGATGCTCAAGGGCGGTGTCATTATGGATGTGACTTCACCTGAGCAGGCAAGAATAGCAGAAGAGGCTGGTGCGTGTGCTGTCATGGCACTCGAGCGCATTCCTGCTGATATTCGTACGGCGGGTGGAGTCAGCCGTATGAGCGACCCGAAGATGATCAAAGGCATTCAGGAAGCGGTGAGTATTCCTGTTATGGCGAAATGCCGTATTGGTCACTTCGTGGAGGCCCAGGTGCTTCAGGCTATCGAAATTGACTATATCGACGAATCTGAAGTTCTCTCCCCGGCAGATGACACCTATCACATCGATAAAGCTGCCTTCGATGTACCCTTTGTGTGCGGGGCTCGCGATCTGGGGGAGGCGCTGCGCCGTATTGCTGAGGGTGCCACGATGATTCGTACGAAAGGCGAGCCCGGTACTGGCGACGTTGTTCAGGCGGTTCGCCACATGCGTAAAATGAACCGACAGATCAGGGAAGTTGAAGGTCTGCGAGAAGATGAGCTCTTCGAGCAGGCGAAACAGTTGCAGGTCTCTTATGACCTTGTGCATTTTGTTCACGAAAACGGTACGCTGCCAGTGGTGAACTTCGCTGCGGGAGGTGTGGCAACGCCGGCAGATGCGGCCCTTATGATGCAACTTGGTGCCGAGGGTGTGTTTGTTGGCAGCGGTATTTTCAAGAGTGGAGACCCTGCAAAACGCGCGGCGGCAGTCGTGAAGGCCGTGGCCAATTACCAGGACGCAAAGCTTATTGCTTCGCTTTCAGAAGATTTAGGGGAAGCCATGGTGGGTATTAACCCGTCGGAGATCCAAGTGATTATGGAAGCCCGAGGCATCTAGATGCCTCGGCCAACGATAGGCGTCCTTGCGGTGCAGGGGGCGTTTGTGGAGCATGAGAGAAGACTTGAGGAGCTGGGCGCATTGTGTGTCGAGCTTCGGCAGGCCTCGGACTTAGCGCAACACCTAGACGGATTGGTGCTCCCTGGTGGTGAAAGCACCGCTCAGAGCAGAATTATCGGTGACTTGGGAATGAGGATGCCTCTCATTAGCCTGATAAAAGAGAATATTCCGGTGCTGGCTACCTGTGCGGGATTGGTTCTTCTTGCGGAAAAAATTGTTGGATTTGGTGACCTTCGAAGCGAGGCATTAGCGAATAGGCTTGCTGTTTCGGGTCTTGAGACCATGCCTATTTCTGTATGTAGAAACGCATATGGCCGGCAGCTGGGAAGCTTTAACGCAAGGGCTGAATTCAAGGGAATTGGCGAGGTACCCATGACGTTTATCCGGGCTCCTTACGTTACTTATGCGGGAGAAGGCGTTGATGTGCTTGCGGAAGTGAACGAGAAAGCGGTTGCGGTTCGCTATGGCAATCAACTTGCCACGTCCTTTCATCCTGAACTTGATAGCGACCCATCCATTCATTCTTTGTTTTTGGATAGTTGCGTCGCCTAGTTAATCGATAGATAGTCCATACCTATCCTTTTCGCTTTACGTGGTTGGATTCGATTGAGTTGCGTGCGTTTTCTTTAAGGTTGCTAGGGATTAAAGCAAACGCACGCTTGAGTGAAGGGGAGAGAAGTTTATGGATAAGGAAACGCTACGATAGTGTCGCAGAGAGTTCCGGATTGTTATCGATGGGTAAAACAATCTGGACGACGAAAGTGTCGCCTTCTTGCGAAAACCTCACCATCCCCTTGCATCGTTCGACAATATCGCTAACACTTTGGGTGCCGGTTCCCTTGCTTCCGTCGGCACGCAGTGGCGTCCCGTTTTCGAATTGCACAGCGTGTGACATAGTGTTTCGCACTTCGATGGTCAGGCGATCGTATTCGTCAACTTCAGCAGAGATGCTGAGGTGTCCATCATTACCTCCCTCTTTTTCAACACGACATGCTTTCCAGGCATTCTCAAGAATGTTTGAGAGCAGTGCTCCCAAGGTAGGATCGGGTAGGGGTAGTCTACGGGGAATAATGGCATGAACGGTTATATCGACACTCTCGGATAAACAGCGCTGTTCGTACAGGTGAAAAATAGCATTGGCTGTTTGGTTTTCGCAAAAGGTGCGCAGTGCGTTTTCTTGTATGCCTCGCGTATGCTGTTCGAGATATACCTGGGCTTCGTGTATGCTTCCCTGGCTTAGATACTCCAACACAATCGCATCATGGTGGCGCATGTCGTGGCGGCTCTGCTGGGCCAGGCGTATGTAATCTTGCGCGGCCACAAGCTCGGCATCAAGCATTGTCTGGTGCAGTTGAATGCGCACGTTTTCGTTGCGGAGTTCGTATTCTCGTGACAGAGTGCGCAGTGTGGAGAAAATGGTTGCGTAAATCAACACCATAACAAGGATGAGTAGCAGCAGAGGTTCAGCATTCTCGATGAGAGTTTGTTCTATGTTATCCCCATATAAAAGATAGTATGAAAAATTAAGAAGCATGGCCAAGGTGAGTAAAAAAAGATGCTCCACCGTTCTGCTACCTGTCGATAAAGAGGGCGCAGAAAGCGCAAAAAGATAAAGATGAGTCCCAAGAGGATGGCGGCGCGGATAAGTATATTGCTCACCATCGGGAAGGGAAGTACGCGTGAAAGCAGGTAGCTTATTACCAAGGCGGCGCAGTACATGTTGAGAGCAGTTGTGTAGTTGAAGAGCCACTGCATGGGAGTATCGTGAAAAAAGGGCTTTGCTGCGATACCGATGAGGCAGAACAGCAGTGTGTCAAAGCGTGCAAGTCCGGTAAGATCGTTCTGGAGGTAGAAATAAACACTAGTGCTAATGTCTATCAGACAGATGATGGCTAAAAGGGTGCCTATGGCAGGTTTTCCGTATTTGGGGCGTGAAAGAGTGAATACGAGTAGTGCGGCAAGTAATCCCGAGCAAAGGGTGCGCACAATGCCGATAATCACGGTTTCCATGGCGCTCCGCCTGAGGGAAAGATGCGATCGAAATAGCACTCTTTTAGTGCTTTGGCATTGGCGGGTGTTGCTGGTATGGTGGTTCCGTCCCTCAGTACAACTTGGCTATTTTCGATGGTGCGTACAGTGTTGATATTGACGATATATCCTTTGTAAGGTGAGAAAAATTGTCCAGGCGTTGCGTTTTCTAAAAGGGAACGTACTTCGCCGAGCGTTTGGCGGGCTTCGATACATTCACCCTTACTGGTATGGAGGTGCTGGGAGTGCGAAGAACTTTCGATATAAGTTATCTCCTCTGTATCGAGCGAGACGATGCTTCTCCCTCGTGCTTTGAGCGTGATGCGCTTAGCTTCCTTGCTTGCAATGCGACTGAGCGCCGTTTCTAGGGCTTCGTCGAATTCGTCTTGAGAAAAGGGTTTGACCAAATAATGAGCCGCTTTCAGCGTGAAAGCTTCGACGGCAAATTCATCGCTGCCGGTAAGAAACACGATCTCCGTTTTGTCTTTGCGTTGACGAACTTCGCGTGCGATGTCGGTTCCTAAAAGACCGGGCATGCAA
>JAEWYG010000224.1 GCA_023395755.1 Actinomycetes bacterium
ACGATACTCTTCAGAAAGTCCGTGATAGAGAGGAAGTCTCACCAGGCGTTCGCTCTCTTTGGTGGTAAAACAATCTTCTCCTGCGAAACGGCCAAATTTTTTGCCAGCTGGGGCCGAATGAAGCGGAATGTAGTGAAAGACGCACTGCACGCCCGCTTGACGCATATGGGCGATGAAAGCAGTACGCTCTTCCATATCGCGACACTTGAGGTAGAACATATGCGCATTGTGGGTACAGTGTTGGGGAATAGTTGGCAACTCCACCACGCCTGCATCAGCAAACGGCTCGAATGAAGCATAGTAGTCGTTCCAAGTTGCCATACGATCGTCAAGAATATCGTCAGCCGTTTCGAGCTGCGCCCAAAGGTAGGCAGCGTTTAGGTCGCTTGGAAGATAACTGGAGCCGTAATCTACCCAGGTATATTTATCCACTTGACCACGGAAGAAGCGTGAACGATCAGTGCCCTTCTCACGTAGAATCTCGGCAGGTTCACCGTCAGACGCATCCCGAAGAAGCAGTGCGCCGCCCTCCCCCATGGAATAATTTTTCGTTTCATGGAAGGAGAAGCAGCCAAAACGACCCATGGTACCCAAGGGAACACCTCGGTACGTACTCATAACCCCCTGGGCAGCATCTTCCACCAAAACGAGGTTGTGACGATTGGCGATATCAACGAGCGTATCCATCTCGCAGGAAACACCCGCGTAATGCACCACGCAAATCGCCTTCGTCCGAGAAGTAATGGCTGCCTCAACCAGGTTCTCATTGATGTTCATGGTGTCGGGACGCACATCGACAAACACCAATTTTGCCCCGGCAAGTACAAAGGCCGTAGCAGTGGATGAAAAGGTATAGCTGGGTAGAATAACTTCGTCTCCGGGCTGCAAACCACACATGAGTGCCGACATTTCAAGAGCAGCAGTACCACTTGTGGTCAGGAGAACTTTCTGGACGCCGAAGCGCTCCTCCATCCATTTATTACAACGCTTGGTGAAGGGACCATCGCCGCACACCTGCCCATTTTCTATAGCCTGCTGCAGATAGACATAGGCAGAAGCCACCCGCGGAGGCTCATTAAAAGTAATAAAAGGCTGTTCACTCATAGACGACTCCCGTCGTTTGGGGTTTTTGAAGCGGAAAAAAGAAGGCCGCGTCTACCGTCCACGCAGCGGAAATCTCCCCGTGCGTCACATGCGTAGGTTGCAGGAGCTCGCTCGATAAAGAACCCCGGGGTAAAAGACATTGAGTAGGCACCCGCATTAGCCACAACAACAAGATCGCCCTCTTCAAGCCGAAGCTCGTCTTTAAGTACACACAGACGATCACTCTCCATACAAGTGTATCCGCAGAGTACCTGTTCAGTAACTTTATCACGACAGTAGTTACCATCATGCGGCACAAGACAATGTGCATAGGAGGTCTTCTTCATTTCGTGATCAATGTTAATTCGCGACAACTCAGATGTTACAAAACGCCCGTATCCCGTATCCTTCGCATCAATCACGCGCCCCACATAGCTTCCCGGCGTACACACCACAGCACCGCCTGGCTCGACGATAACGCTCGTACGCAAAGGATCAAAAGTGGGGCGAAGTTCATCAGCGATCGCTTCAGCGTATGCTTCATAAGCTCCAACGTTGTGCGATCCACCTCCGAAGAAACCTCCACCTATGTCTACAAAGTCAAGCTCTAAACAGAATTCCCGAGCAATCTGTACCGCGTGACGGGCAAGTGTGCGATACGCTTCAAGCGAGCGGCTGTAGGTAGTTACATGCATATGGAGACCAGCAATACGTACCTGCGGACTAAGCGCCTGCACAGCTTCAATGGCCAAAGCAAGCTCACCGTTCTCTAGGCAATAGCCGAAGCGCCCGCCATTCTTGCCGCTGGTGGTTTGCCCCGGACAAAAGTGCTCCAGATCGATATTCACGCGCAGCCCTACCGCAAACGCAGCAACACGAGTATCTACATTTTTCGATTCTGCCGCAAGCTCAGCAAGCCACCTAAGCTCGCGAGCTGAGTCCAGGTTAACAGTACTCCCCGCGCGAAGAGCACGGCAAAAGCACTCTCTTCCCTTAATAGGACCATTGAATACTATGTTCTCTGGCCTATATCCACAGGCAAGGGCAAGATCATATTCCTGATCGGAGACCACCTCGGCCCAGCAGCCACACCTGAGTGCCGTTTCGATTATCCAAGGGTGTGGATTGGTTTTGACTGAATAGGCAAGGTGAGCGTTTCCCTCCCATGCGCTTTGCATAGCTTGCTGAAATTTCGTGAAGTTCGTACGCAATTCCTCTTCGTCAAAAACAAAACAAGGTGTTTCCAGCTCAAAAAGACGGGATTCTTCCACAGCCCCCTGAAGTGTCTGGCTATTTGTCAACATGAAAGCACCCCTTGCTTTCGGCTTCTGAACACTGTATACGCGTCCTAACAATGAACTGCGGATTCTTGTTCACTGTCATAAAAAGACGCCCTACGTATTCACCCAGAAAGCCCATAAACATTAAAATGACCCCGGAGCATACCAGAATCGTTACCATAGTGGAAGCCCAGCCAAGTTGCATACTAGGGTCGAAGATGCGCTCAATAAAGAGGCTGATGGCACCCACCAGCCCAACACCACCCATCAGTACACCCAAAACAGAGGCTATGCGCAGGGGTGTAACCGAGAAGTTAAGAATGGTCGACCACAGACGCAGCAAACTTTTAAACGTATAACCCGAGTTACCCTCCTGACGATCGAAATGCTCCACCTCCACATTCGCCATGCGATCGGTCGTCCGAAAGATAAGCCCTTGTATATATACCGAAGAGCTCGCGTAATGCAGCACCTCGTCGCGTACACATGCGCGCATGATCAAGAAATTACTGTCAGTAATTCCTTTGGGGCAACCGGCAAGCACTCTGATGGTGAACATCGCAAAACGTGACCCTAGGCGTCTGAATAGGCTCTCCTTGTGAACACGGAATTTGGCAAACACCACATCCACCTCATCTTCCAACCCTTCAATAAGAGTGAGACACTGGGAGGGGTGCGTCTGCATGTCGTCGTCCATAAGCAACACAGCATCGCCTGTGGTCTCATAAAGCCCCGCCATAATGGCGTTATGCTGTCCAAAATTGCGCATAAGATCAATACCCTTGATACAGGCATCTTCCTCACATAGCTTCACAATAGCCCGAAATGTTTTGTCACGCGACCCGTCGTTCACTAGCACAAACTCATAGTCATACCCGCTTGAAACCAGTTCGTTGCGCGTCTGTAAGACCACGTCAGCTATAACCTTTTCGGAATAATAGCAGGGTATAACAACCGATATTTTCATAAACTTCCTCGCCTTGCCTAAGCATTGATGCAGTATGTACGACGATCAGTTAACAGGCAACTCATTGGGCAATACAAGCTCACAACCTTCAGCATCCTTAACGGAAAAAGAAGCGAAAATCGAGCGTGTTACTTCATCGAGCTGATCTCGGGAGGAAGCCTCCAGGTAAGCTCGCGCCACATAGGGTTTACCTCCCCTCCCCTCCGTCATAACTTCCCCTTCGTTATAGTAGATGAGCCACTCTCTCGCGCCTTGCGTCCTAAATAACTGAGGGGCAGATTGCAAATCCACCGGAATGCCACCGCGCGTATGAAAATACACGCCGCAACAACAAGAAGAAAAGGCAAGTGGATCATGGGTAGATAAACGAGATGAGACGTCATTACCAAGAGCAAGATCGAGCAGCAAATCTTCCACCGCCAAACCACTTGCGTATTCCAGAAGTTCATGCTCGTAGCCGAACACGCGGCCCGCAACTTCGCAAACGCGCACCCCTTCGCCGGGCGACCAGAAAAACTGAATGCATAAGGGACTATCCGTCAGACGGAGATACTGCGCAATAGCCTGGGCGTAGCACGAAGCCTCCTCGATAACCTCCTCGGTAAAGCGACTAGGATAAACAATGCGGCTTACGTGAGGGACTTCGTTCGGTCCGCGCCACGTTTTCTCCCGGTCGGCTATAGACAGAACATACACCTGGCCACCCGCAACCCAACACATCATATTAAATTCGTGACCAGTGTCGTATTCTTCAATCAACGCCCGATCATAGCCTTCATCCGCAAGATGATGAGCAAAGTCGCACGCCTCATTAACTCTTTGAGCAACATGAATGTCGTAGGAGCCATAGCCGTTAATCGGTTTTACGACACAGGGAAAACGAAGGCCAGCAAAATCATCGTTGCAGCAATTCACCGACACTGTTTTACTTGCAGGGTGCGCAATGCCTAATTCGTCAAACATACGCTTCATAAGATTTTTGTTGCGCAGATACTCGAGTGCCTCAAGTGAACACGTGGCCGGGAGCCCTACCGCATGAGCAGCTTGACATCCCGCTTCAAAAAGGATATCGGAAAAGGATGCTACTAGCATATCCACGCGCTGTTTGCGACAAAGATCAACCATCGCTTCATGGTTACGAATATCAACCAGTAGCGATTCGTCAGCAAATGTTCGAGCGGGACCATCCGAATACCCATCGGCCACCATCGTCCAACAACCTCGCTCACGGGCCCTCTGAACAAGGTTGCAGAATTCATCCATCGAGCCCAACACGAGAAGTTTTTGAGTAAACTGTTTATCATGCATTGTGAAAAGTTCCTTTTTCAATCGAGGATGACGAAGGATTCACTTCAGCAATCTTACCCTTGCGCTTCCGTATTTCACAAAACGTCACCGTAGCAGCGCACGCCAACAACCCCGCCAACGACAGCGCTATTCCCATCGGCAAACCTGGCGTCATGTATACAAGTTTGATATCGTGATATCCTTTTTCCAGCTCAAGCGCCATAAATGCCGTGTTCGCACGCTTCAGAGGAACCTCTTCACCATCAACAAAAGCCGTCCAGCCCTCCGAATACGGCACGCTGAAAAATACTGCCTTGCTCGACGTTAAGTCCACATTCGCTGTAATCTCATTGGCCCCAAACGAAAGATCCCGCACAGGATCGGCCTTGAGCGCCTGAACCTGCTCGTTAAAAGACGTCATAGGCTGACATACCACCGACAGTTCGTCGAAGGAATATTTTCCCTTAACATTGAACTGAACATTCACGGTGGTTTGAGCTTCGGTGGAATAACCCATGTTCACCAGCCACTCATCCTTGCCACCATACATATGCCAGCTACTGTTGGAGTTTTCAATTGAACGCTCACCCGCTCCTTTGTCGGAGGTAAACGTAATTCGATAGTCCGTTGGTGCAGTCCATTCGAGACTCTGCTTGTATAGATAGGCTTTTTGGTACCATGACATAGAATCAAGATCTTTCTTCTTTGTCGCTTCCAGAGGTGACAGCGATTCATAGTCGAGCCCATTGAAATAGACATAGGTCTCGGAATCAGGCAAACCCTCAAAGGTGAGCTGCATCGAAGCACCTTTTTCAGTAACACGAATAGCACCGTCTTCTATGGTAAGTCCTGAGGTGGAGGTAATGGTGTAAGGCGTGGTGCTCGATTGCTGATTAACATTTGTCTCAGGGAGACTAGATTCTTCTAAAACTACACCCTGCATAAGGCTCTCCTGACGCTGAGCAGGTGTCATTGCGTCATAGGCTGAGCGAGGAACGTAGGAGTCGTACACAAAAGCCAAGGGCAAAACATTGGTTCCCTCATACACCGCGTAGGGGGCGTTACGAACCAGCCCAGAAGAAACAATGTTGGCAGGATCGTCATAGTTGTAAGTCGAGCGAATGCCAGGCTGGTCGGGCACGAGAAAATATTTCACACCAGCAAGAGTCTCAAGCATTGCGCGACTGCCCAGGT
Organism: Actinomycetes bacterium; assembly: GCA_023395755.1. Classification (GTDB taxonomy): domain Bacteria; phylum Actinomycetota; class Coriobacteriia; order Coriobacteriales; family Eggerthellaceae; genus Gordonibacter. The sequence goes on from JAEWYG010000224.1 coordinate 5,812, forward strand.
TTTTGTAAGAGAAGTTAATGTTGGTCTTAGCTACTCCCAATTCTGTATGGTAATCATCGATGTGGCTGTTGTATGAGCTATTGTAAAAATCAATGCCTTTTAAGCCCAACACCAAACTATCGTTTCGCGTGCGCACCGTAGCCGTCGAATCACCATCATAACGCCAAAGCGTCGGATCGTTCAGATCGGAAACAAGGTGATTAGGGGCTTCGGCCGTGAGCTTAGTGTAAAGCGATCCGAGCGGTGAAGAGTTGAACCCCACCCCTCCCTCATCGGGAGATACAAGGTAGAAGGTGTTGCACGCAACGCCTGCAGCAAGACATGCAGACAAACCAAGCCGACGGACTCTCTGCGAAAGACCACGTTGCACCAACAACAGTAACGCGGCCAACATAATGACGAATGCAGCAAACGTTTTTTCCGTACGAGCATAAGGTATAAGAAAAATCAGCAACCCATAGACAACGAGAGCAGTCACAATAATCTTAGTCTCTCGTTTAGATAAAGCACTAAGAGAAGGCAGCATCTTGGCAACGATGAAGCACACGATAAGAGCGTAGGCCCACACCCAGCGGTTGGTGGCATAGTTCATTCCATTCATAAGACTTCCCGCTGCTGGAAGTAGCAGCATGGCAGTCATACCCAGAAAACCAAGCTTCAGAAGCTTATTTTCACCCCGACGTATAAACAGCAGCACGCATGCCAAAACCGCTATTCCGCCGAAGCCGATGTAGCAATCGCTACCAACTCCCGTAAAGCTCAAAAAGCCCGCAAGAGCGGAACCATAATAGGAAAACGAATACAACAAGGGAACCTCTACGGCAACCTCCGTAACGCGCTCAATCCCTAGAAGACCAATAACCGACGGAACCAAAGCAAAACACGCTATGAGGATGCCTATACCGGCGTATCCTAGGAAACGCCCCGTCCACGCAAGAAAACGAACAATACCCCTGCGCCCCTGCGTTAGAAGTACGCGCGCAGTGCAATAGGGAATCAAGAAAAGACAGGCCATGTAAGAGAAGTAGTACGAGATAATAAAAAATGCAGCCACGCTTGCTATAAAAAGATATGGTCGCTCTTTTGCAAGAATTTTCTCTACACCCAAAAGCAACAGCGGGAACAAAACAAGCGGCCACGCACTCGCCGGCCAATAGGCAACCGCCATGGCGGTGCCACCGAGCGCATAGAGCAGCGCCGCTAAAAGCGTTGCAAAGCGGCCCGTCCTGAATCTGAAGGCAAACAACGAGAAAGAAGCACCCGCTAAGAACAGCCTAAATACCACCAAAAATTGAAAGAGGTACTCAGAGTAGCGTTCGGGACAAAGTGCCGAAAGTACATTAAGAGGGTCAAAGAAAACATCCAACGTGGAAGGGATATCCATGCCGTATCCAAGGGTATGTGTCCAAAGCGGGATTTGTAATCCTTGGCCTGAAATCAAATTTTGCACAATATCGCGAATCCACTGACCCTCGTAAATGAAGAAGGGGTAGTACTGCTCTAAGCCATCGACACTCCATATAAGAGAGCGTCCATTCGAGGGATAAACAAACAACGCAATAAGGGCTAGCACGCAGAAACTTACCACATAGGCTTTCCAATAGGTTTTTCGCTTGCGAGCAGTATTGTCTCCCTCCCAAGATCGAATACGCTCCACGCGACTATCTATCCTTGCTCTCAACTTGTTAAGCATGGGATTAGTTTCCGTACCTTTTCTCGTAATAGCTTACATATGCTCCGCTTACCGCGTGCGCCACCCATTCCTCATGCTCAAGATACCATTGAATAGTGAGCGCTATACCCTCATCAAAACCCACGTGAGGTTCCCAACCTACGTCTCTTTTAATCTTGGATGCATCAATACCGTAACGTCGGTCGTGTCCTTGCCTATCGGTTACGTGCTCAATAAGCGCCATAGAAATAGCTGCGTCAACGTGGTCGGAAAGGTACGCGACGATGGTTTTTACGAGAGCAATATTTGCTCGTTCGTTACTACCTCCTACATTGTAAACCTCGCCCGGTATTCCTTCATGCAGCACGAGGTCAACCGCGCGACAGTGATCCTCAACGTAGAGCCAATCACGCACGTTCAGTCCATCGCCATACACAGGAAGCTTACGATGGCTCAAAGCATTATTTATCACGAGCGGAATAAGTTTTTCAGGGAACTGTCGAGGCCCGTAATTATTCGAACAGCGTGTTATGCAGACCGGCATGCCGTAGGTGTCTCCATAAGCCATAACCAGCAAATCGGCAGCAGCTTTTGAGGCGGAGTACGGCGAGTGAGGATTAAGCGGCGTGCTTTCACTAAAAAGCGCCGAGGTATCTTCCAGCGGAAGTGACCCATACACCTCATCAGTGGAAACCTGAAGAAAGCGATGCGCGCCCCACTTGCCTTCGTTTTGCCAATGAGAGCG
>JAEWYG010000005.1 GCA_023395755.1 Actinomycetes bacterium
GAATAAGCTTCTCGTCTATGAAGACCAAGGGTCCGGTGTTCTTGTACACCTAACCAACCTCAGTGAACACGCTGAGCCCACCGTAGCCGATTCAATAATGCGCGGATGTGACCTCGTGTCGTTTTCGGGCGACAAACTACTGGGTGGGCCACAGGCCGGTATCATTGTAGGAGCAAAATGTTATATCGATCGCCTGAAAGCAAACCCCCTCGCTCGCGCCTTACGCTTGGATAAAATGACGCTTGCAGCACTCGAAGCAACACTGCGCCTCTATCTCGATGAAGAGGCTGCGCTCTCGCAGGTACCCACCTTACGCATGTTAACCGAACCCGCCAAAACTGTACGTTTACGTGCCGAGAAGCTAGCGCGCAACATCGAGGAAAACCTCCCGAAAGGATGCGTCAAACTCTCCTTAGTCGAAGAGATTGCGCGAGCAGGAGGCGGATCACTACCGATGTGCGATATTCCTACCTGGGTCGTACGCGTAGAATTTGTGCGCGGCGACGCGCTTTCCTGCGAGCGCTATTTGGTGTCCGAGCGCGAGGTGCCCATCGTGGGACGCATCAAGCACGATGCACTCCTCCTCGATGCCCGCACAATCCTCGGAGACGAAGACGGCGAGATTGTCGAAGCGCTGGCCTCTTACTTCGAGGGAGGGATAGCATGACAAGCCCCCAACGCCCCCCGATGCGCAGAATCGTCCTCGGTACAGCCGGCCATATAGACCACGGAAAATCTTCTCTCGTACAGGCACTTACCGGCACCGATCCCGATCGTTTAGCTGAAGAAAAGCAGCGAGGCATTACCATTGAACTTGGCTTCGCCGAACTGGAACTGCCGGGGGGGTTGTCGGTGGGTGTTGTTGATGTGCCGGGTCACGAGCGCTTCGTACGCCAGATGATAGCCGGTGCCACCGGAATCGATCTGGCTCTCTTATGTATTGCTGCCGACGATGGCATCATGCCGCAGACCATCGAACATCTTGCAGTACTTGAACTTTTAGGCGTGCCATCCTGCGTTGTTGCTCTTACGAAATCTGACCTTGTCGACGAAGAATGGCTGATATTCGTAGCTGACGAAATAAATACTTTCCTCGCACGGACGCCTTATACAGGATCGCCCATCATACCCGTTTCAAGCCGTACAGGAAACGGTCTTTTTGACCTTTCTTGCGCACTGGCTCGCACAGCAAAAGACACCTTACCTGCAAAGGAAGGTGCACTCGCCCGCCTGCCAATTGACCGTGTTTTCACCATCAAGGGTGCCGGAACCGTTATCACTGGAACACTTTGGAGTGGTCGTATAGCCGTCGGCGACGAGTTGGAAGTGTTGCCGGGGAACTTAACCACCCGCGTACGTTCTGTTCAGGTGCACGGACGTGAAATCGAAGCGGCCGAAGCCGGCATGCGCACCGCCCTCAACTTAAACGCGCTTAAAAAGAGCGATGTGCGCCCCGGCAACCTTCTTGCCACCCCCGGTTGTTGCACGGCCACCGATCGCTTTGACGCATGGTTTACCTACTTAGATGCCGGACAAGGAGGAAAGCCACTCATGAGCGGCAGCCGCGTACATGTTGCCCACGGCACACGCGAGGTTACCGGACGAGTGTTATTTATGAATGGCCAGGAGGCACTTGCCCCGCGTCAAAGTATGTATGCACAAGTACGATTAGACGAGTCCTTACCGGTATCGTGGCGCGACCGTTTCATCATACGTTCATACTCTCCCGTGCGTGTTATCGGTGGGGGAACCATATTATTCGCGCATCCGCGCCGTCGAACCAATCTCACCCCGGGTGAACAAGAACTACTCGATGCCCTACGCGCAAACGACGAAGCCAGCGCCTGCGATGCCGCCCTTGCGATGCAATCCCATCCAGTATCGCCGGCGCACCTCGCGCGTGCGGCGGGGGTAAGCACCCCAGCGGCCAGCAAACGGCTCGATGAGCTGCGTGTCAATAAAACTATCACTGTTGTTGGTGAGAGCAAGCCATCTTTCTACGCATCACGTAGTATCCTAGCCCGCGACCTATCTTGCATAGAAAACGCACTGCTACGTTTCCATGGAGAAAACCCTCTGCAACCGGGCCTCGCAAAAGGTGAGCTTGCACAACGCTGCTTTAAGCGCATTGATCCCGCTTGTTTCGACGCTCTCCTGCAGGAAGCAGCTGCAACTAGACGCATCATGGTATCGGGAGGACAGATAAGCCATCCTCAAGCTGGTGGTGGAGCCAAACTTGCTGAAAAACAGGCTACCGAAACGCTTTTATCTCTTTTGGATACAGCAGGTGCTACCCCACCCACCGTTAGCGATCTTATCACGCAAACAGGTATTACGACCACAGTCGCCCATCGCGCCTTGAACACCTTGGAAAAACAGAATCTTCTTGTGCGTGCAGGACAAGAACTCTACTTTTCCGCCAGCGTATTTGCTAGTCTATCCAGCACTGTCGTACGTCATCTTGAAAAATATGGCCCTTCATCTGCCGCCGACCTCAAAGAAGCCATGGGTACCACTCGAAAGTACGCCATACCTCTCCTAGAACGCCTTGATGCCCTTGGCATCACCGTGCGTGAAGGGGATTTACGCCGCATTCGGAAACCATAGGACCTTTAAGAACAGTCGTTCAGTGGGGCAAAGAAACGCGGCACCTCAAACAATCTGGTGATTTTTGTACTAAAAAGACACCCACACGACGGCAACACAGGTATAATGCACCAAAGGGGCTGGCAAGGCTCCTTGTTTACAACACGGAGATGGACGGAATCCTGGTGGATCCCGCGGCCTTCAAAGCCGTTGTGGGGCGCGCAGAACGTCCTGGGTGCGTTCGATTCGCACACATCTCCGCCACTAAAGACAAACGCTTACGTCGAATTCGACGTAAGCGTTTTTTAATGTCAAAAAAGGCAATTGGGAACCAATTTCAACCAGCCTCATCAATAACCAATTGGGTTATGTTTCAAAAAGTGTGTCTACGACAATTATTAAGATAGCTTCGGTTTTACCTAGTTCTCGGGAGGCGGAAGGTGAGTTTATGCGGAGTAAGGGACGCAAGGTCGCGCGGTTATTGGTGGCTGAATGCGCCGGTTTATCTTTGGTTGTGACGCTTTGCGCCTGCACTCTTGTAGGTTGTGCGAAGGATGAAAATAAGCAGGCTGCACTTCCCTATATGGTTTCAGTTGGTTCTATGGCAATTTCCTATCCTGACGGGTTTCCGAATGTCCAGAAAACATCGGCTGTATCGACATATCTTCCCGAGGGGATATCGTGTTTTGATGCCACTTTAATTGCTAATGATGATTACTCGATCGTTATTGAGATAGCAATGATAGATGACCCAAATAGTTTTGGTATTGCGATCGTGGAAGACTATTGGCGTGAATTAACGGCAGCTCACTCGAAAGAGGGAAGCGACAAGAAGTTTGAGCAGCAGTTTCCTGGGCTGCGCGCAATGGCCGAAGAAACGGTTATCGAAGAGCCACGATTTATCGATATTAACGGAAATCGCACATTGGTAATTGCTCAGACGACAAAGGAGGCAGTACGTCAAGTATTCTACTATGTCGAATCTCATGATCAAATCGTTGGTTTCGTTTATGCCGTATTTCCCTATTCAAAATATCAGGCAGATTCAGCATGCTTTGAAGAAATTTTTGAAAGTATAGAAATCTCTTAACAACTTTTGAAATACGGCTCTCGTTAAGGTGGCTATGTTCGTCTGTGTACCAATCTTATGGACCCTTTTGCGGGCGTGGGTTGCTCGGCAGATTCCCCTTGATGTCTATTACTCGTAATTCTTCTTGTTCGGCAAGAGGTTTGGCAGTTGAGATACCACCACGCCACCAAGAATGATAATAATGCCGAAGACTTGCAAGGTATCGATAGGCTCACCAAGAACGAATACCGAAATAAGAATGCCGCACGGCAATTCTGAAGATGCCATAATGGTGGAGAGGCCTGCGGTGAGATGAGGTGTGCCAATACCGAACAGTATAACGGGAATAAGTAGCCCGAACGCGCCCAGTATTAAGCCATACTTCCAGATGCCAGCTTGTAGCGCTCCGCTCGCGAAATAGGTTGGGCATACGATAAATCCTAAGATGCAGGCACCTAAACACACGAACAGTCCGCGTTGGATAGGGGGTAAAGTAACGCCAATGCGGCCTGAGAGAAACATGAAAAGTGCGGTACTGATGGCTGACAACAGACCACAAATAATGCCTAAGGGGTCAACCATATTCAGTGCTTCTGAAAAGAGCCCGCTTGCCAGCAGTGTACCGCCAAGGATAATGGCAGCTGCGGCTAACTCGGCGGGGTGTGGACGTCGGCGCGTTACGATAATTTGAATAACAACGCCTATCCAGGTGAACTGAAATAGCAGAGTAATTGCCACCGCAACGGGAAGTTTTGTTAGTGCGAAGTTGTACAGCACGCATGTGGTGCAGGTGGTGAGGCCTAATGCTAGCAAGCTGCCGATACGTTTTGGCGAGAGGGGTACGGGACGCTTGCCGCGCAGTACCAGCACCAGGAGGGCTGTCGCAAAAAGTAGCGTGCCAAACAGAGGTTGACTGGCTGCGATTTGCGTCCAAGAGAAACCGTCGTTGAGGGCGAACTTTACGGTGGTAGCCATGATGCCGTAGCTTGCACCACCGGCAAATACGAGAGCGGAGTATTTCAAGGTGTTCTTTTGCATGGGCGTCATTCTAGCGCATAAGAAAGGGTACTCGCGGGTACAATGTCCTTATGTCTTATAGAATAGAAACAGTTGATAACGCAACTTCTGCTTTGGAAGTTGCTTCCCGTGAGGTTGCCGAACGTGTGAGCGTAGGAGAAACCCCGGTTATTTTGACGCCGACTCCCGGCGCGGCCGCCCGTGTTCGTTGTATGCTGCCCCAAGGCTCCCTTGCGCTTGGTGTGCGAGTTGAAACGCTTTCCTCGTGGGTGGAGGATCGTTGGGAATTGTTTGGCGATGGAAGGCGTGTGGTATTGCCGGTTGAGCGTACGCTGCTGGTGCGTCGTGCGCTAGCGGGCGATGATAGTACGCCGACCGGTAAAGGTGATGGCAGGCACCTTGTAGTCACGCCTGGCACGGTAGATTTGGTGGCGTCGCTTGCGCGCGATGCTTTACCTTTTTTTGTGGGCGACGCGGCGCTGTCGTGCAGGAAGGGGCTGAGCGTTGGAGAACAAGCAACCGTTTCGGCGTTGATACGCTATGCGGATGCGCTTCGTTTACGAGGGCAGTGTGAGTTGTCGGAGGTGGCTTATCTTCTTCCGGATTTGCTTGCTACGGTGCCCACTTTGGTGGTGCTGGGTTTTGATGATATAGATTGCGCGTTTAAACACTTGCTCGATAAGTTGTCACTGCGTACAGAGGTGGTACGCGTTGATGACGGTTGCCGTGTGGCCGACGATGGTGATCGTGCGTTGGAGCTACGTGCCCTGCTCGATAGCCTCTTTTCTGCAAGAGCAGGCAATGCTCTTGAGCCTACGGGGGCTGTGCGATTCTTGTTGCCAGCTGGTCGCTATGCTGCTCCTGTATTGGTGGCTCGTGCGGCGGCTGAGGCGGCGTTGTTCGAGCGTGAGAATGCGGCTTCGAGTGGTACGACAGCGCTTCCCGTGTGTGTGGTGAGCTGCAATCCGGCGACAGCGTTTAACCAGATGATGGATTTTTTGGCTCGTCGTGGTGTGTCTTCAGCTGTTTCGGATCGAATTACGTTTGCGGAAACCGATTTCGGGCGCGCGTTCTTGGCGCTGGTAAATTTTGTCTATGTGCCCGAATACGCTGTCTCTCAGGTTTCCGACTTTGTTCTCAGCTCGTTTTCGGGAGTATCTCAGCGAGAGGCTTATGCTCTCGATGCTGTCTGGCGGGGTAGTCGAACGGTCAATCGGTCGCGCATTGTTTCTGATTTGGCTGAGGCGAGCGAGGTGGCGTGCGAGGTTCTTGCAGCGTTTGCTCGAGGTGATAGCGACGAAGCATTGTCGGTGTTTGAAGCGCGCTTGCGTCGTAGAAGCGATTTGGATGCGGCGTACCGAGCTGAGCAGCTAACAGCTATTGGTGTAGCGCGTCGTTTTGTGCAGGCCTGTGATGCCTTAGACCTACCAATAACACGTGTTATTTCCCTGCTGGAACGGGTTGTGGTTGCGAAAGGTGCGCGCGGGAATGCCGATCAGTCTTTGTCGATTTCGGAAGATGCTCTTACGTGCGGAATTGATACGAACAATTGCCAACCCGATGTTTTGTTTTTATCCCTCTCGGAAGCCGCCGAACGGGCGAGTTGTTCGTGCTCGACGCTAATTCTTTGCGACTTGTCGTCTGCTGCCTATCCAGTACGTCTGGCTGAAGATGGTGCTACCTTGCTGCTGGAGAAGTTGGGGCTAGGCTGTGCTACTGACGCCCTTACTGCGACACGTCGGCGGTTCTTTCGTACCCTTGCGACCGCACGTGATATGGTAGTGTGCGAACGGCCGCTTAACACGGTCGATGCCGATGAAGCTTATCCGGCGGTTATGTATGAGGAATTGCTGGACTGTTACCGTTCCGATTCTCAGCACAACGAGGCCGTGGATCGTGCGACGGGGCTTCCAAAGGTGCTTGTTCCTTTTGCAAACACAGCAGGTGAAGATAACCTTCAGGGTAACTTGACACTGGACGACCGGACAGATGACGTTGTTTTGTGGGATGTACCTGTAAGTGGGCAGGTATCAGCGGAGGGTCGCAAACTCGTTGTGCTACCGCGCTTTACGCGGGAGGGCGGTGATGCGCCGTTGGCGCTGTCGCCCTCTGCTGTTGAGAGTTATTTGGAATGCCCCTGTAAGTGGTTTTCGCTTCGTCGTTTGCGTTTGTCTGAGCCCGATGCGGGTTTTGGACCTATGGAAATGGGAAGCTTTTCGCATGGGGTATTGAAAAGCTTCTACGAGCATTTCGCTGAACAGGGACAAGCGAAAGTTACGGATGAAAATCTTGTTCAAGCTCGCGTGCTGTTGCATGAGATATTTAATCGTCACCTAGCTTTTCAGCCTGAATTGCCGCAACGACGAAACCCCTTGGTTCCGCTGACAGCTTTTGAGCAAACGGAAGTGCACGCATTGGAACGCAAACTTGTGGGTTATCTTGATCGCGAAGTTACCTTGCTACCTGGCTTCATGCCGACGTACTTCGAGTACAATTTTGGTTCAGCAAATTTGTTTGAGTATGCAGGGTGCGCTTTGCGCGGCAGTATCGACCGCGTCGACGTAAACGAGCTGGGGCAGGCGGTTGTTATCGATTATAAAGGTTCACTTACCGGTGATTATGTGTTAGCCTCAGCCTCGCCCGCGGCTCAGGCTAAGGGGATAATGCTTCCTCATAAGGTGCAGACACTAATGTATGCCCAGGTGGTACGTCGCGTATTAGGTTTAGAGGTTGTAGGTGCATTGTATGTTTCCTATGGTCGGGATGGGCGGATTTCCGGTGCATTTGATCGTACCGTGTTGGGCGATGACGCTTTGCCTGGCATTGAAGTGAACGATTGCGGCGTGCCGGGACCGGCGGCGCAGGCACTTGGTGTTACTGCGTTTTCGGAGTTGGTTGATACTGTCGAAGCGGGTATTGCTGACGCGATTGAGAGTATGGCTCAGGGTCTTATCGCGCCTGACCCGCGTGGAGACGACCCCTGTGGGTACTGCCCCGTACTGGCGTGCGAAAGAAGGCGGTAATCTATGAATCTCGATTCTTGCACGCCAGGCCAACGTGCCAGCATTGAGTGTGTGGATGGTCCGCTGCTCGTATCTGCAGGTGCTGGTTCAGGCAAGACTTTTACGCTCACGCAACGTATCGCTTATGCGTTGCTGCCCGAGAGTGGACCTGCCGCTTCTGGCATTGATGAGATACTGGCCATTACGTTTACCGAAAAAGCGGCTGCTGAAATTAAAGCCCGCGTCAAGCGCACGCTACGTGCTGAGGGGTTAGGCGACGAGGCGCTGAAGGTGGACGGTGCCTGGATATCAACTATTCATGGAATGTGCGCGCGCATTCTGCGTACTCATGCGTTGGAATTGGGGATAGATCCGGCTTTTGGCATTGTGAGTGATGCCGAGCGAGCCGATTTGGTGGCGGCTGCAATTAATGAGGCTCTAGGGCGTGATAATGATATTATCGAGCGTGGATCGTATGCGGCTCTATTCGACGAGTTTCCGGCACGTTCTGCGCTCCCCTCAGCGCCATCGATAGCTGCGATGTTGCAGACTTTGTTAGACAAGGCGGTTGGGCTGAGAGGTGGATTGGATGCCCTCGACTTCGGGCCACCTCCTTCATCTCCTTGTGCGCTTGCGCGCGATTTACTAAAGGCATACGAAGAAGTATTGCCCGCATTGGAACAGGGTGGGAAAAGCGCCGCTGCCGAGAGGACTCGCGCGCAGACTGTCGATGCTGTTGAGATGTTAAACGATTATCTCGGAGGGTTGAATGCCTCTGGGCAGGAGGGCGTAGGTGCCGAAGAGGCTTTGGATATTCGTGGGCTTGCTGCGGTGGTGGACCACTGTGTGTTTTTGCCTAAGACGTTCGGAAGCGCCGATGTAAAGACCCAGGTTGCAGCTTATCAAGAAGTGCATGCACATGTGTGTCGCGAGATAGCCCTATATTTGGCGTGGCCGCGTACTGCCGAACTGTTATCGTTGGCGCGCACCGTGTCGCATCTTTATGAAGCGAAGAAGCGCGCCGTGTACAAGCTGGATAACGATGACTTGCTGGTAAAGACGCTTGCTGCTTTCGAGGAGTGTGAAGACGTGGCGCGCCGCTACGAACATCGCTTCAAATTGGTTATGGTTGATGAGTTTCAAGATACAAGCCAGTTGCAGATAGATCTGATTACGCACTTGGCGGGAGAGAACCGTGCACGCTTGTGTACGGTAGGTGACGCACAGCAGTCAATTTATCGCTTTCGCGGTGCCGACGTGAATGTTTATGAGGCGCATAAGGTTGCCATGCGTACGCAGGAGACGCCTGCACTATACGTCGAACTTACTAAGAACTTCCGTAGCCATGCAGACGTGCTGTCGTTTGTCGATCGTGTGTTTGAACAACCTTCTGTGTTTGGCGCTAATTTCATGTCGTTAACTCCCCACGAAAGTCGTGTGTCAACCTACCGCGGGACAGGGCCTCGTATCGACCTTGTGCTAGCAACGCTCCCTTCCGGACGTAATGCTGGCGTAGGCATAGACGATGCGAAACGTACCTGCGCGCGCGCCATCGCTCAGCGGTTTGCTGCTTTGCGCACCCAGGGCCACGCGCCTCGCGATATGGTGGTGCTGTTGGGTAAGATGTCGCGTGCTGAAGTGTATGCTCAGGCGCTGCGAGATGAGGGTTTTGAATGTGCTGTGACAGGTGGGTCTCTCTTTGCGTCGGCGCCCGAGGTACGCGTGGTGGCTCGTCTTGCAGAGGCTTTGGCGAACCCTACCAATACGGCAGCTCTCTTTGAAGTGCTTACGAGCGATCTTGTACGGGTTTCTGCCGATGATCTGTTAGAGCTTGCCACCGAGGTGGATGCTGAGACAGGAGAGATGCGTCGGCGCGATCTTGATCGGGGCTTTGCGCGACTTATCGACCGGGTAGACGATCTTCCTCCTCGTCTGGCACATGTTGTAAGCTTATTGACGCGTTCCCAATGCTATGCGCGTACACACCGTCTCTCTCAAGCGGTGCAGTATGTTGTTACGTGGTCGGGGTGGATGGCTCGTTTACAGAATGAAGGCGCTGCGGGGCTTGCGGTGGCGGCCAATGTGTTGAAAGCCATACGCCTTATCGAGCAGTTGGAAAGTGAGCAACATCTTGGGTTGGCAAGCGCTGCACGCGCATTCTCAAATGAGCTTGCAGCTGGATTGAAGGAGGCACCGGGTGCGCTCTCGGGCGCGGGTGGCGATGTGGTAAAAATCATGACAATCCACGCGTCAAAGGGTCTGGAGTTTCCCATTGTCGCTTTGGCAGATTTCGCTTCTCCTGCCATGGCACCGGGTAAATTGGTTGCAGAAACAGTAGGAACTACCGCTCGGGCATCACTTATGGCGGGCGGTTCGCTGGACGCATTTCCTAATGTTGTGAAACGCCTTATGAGTGCGTCTTGCAACGAGGAGGATTCTGACGTGGTTGCTGCGCGTCATTTGCTGGAAGAAGGCGGCCCCACTTGTGACCGACGTGGCGTGGCATGCTGTAGTCAGGATGCGTATAGAAGGGCATTGCGTGAACGCGCGTCTGCCGAAGAGCTGGCCGAAGCGCGTCGTAAGCTGTATGTTGGATTGACGCGAGCGAGCGAGGCGTTGATTGTTGCCATGGACGCCAAAGCACCCTCAGCAGGCAAGTTGCCTACTTATTTACCATTGGTGGATGATATACGAAGTGCACTGTGTGGTTTATCTGATTTCCCTGAAGCTCGTGCTTTGTTGGAATTCGGCGGGAGCAAACCTGCGTGCTTCGAGCGCATTTTTGTGCAGGAAGAAGGCGTTCAGGATGAAGATGGTGTAATGCTTTCCTCCCCCGGCTTACCTAATTCCGTTCGTTTTATTGTGCCACAGAGGACGGATTGTTCGCCTTTGCCACGATACCCTTGGAACTCTCTGCGAGAGAAAGTTTTCTCGTACACCTCGATCGCTCCCTCTTCTGGACAAGAGGAGCGGACTCCAGATTTTAGTGCGACGGTAAACGAGGTGCGTGATGTTGCATCGGTTTTCGTGGACGACTTACCGCTTGTGATATCTGAAAGAGAGGGTGAGGCTGTTAACCTGCGCGTTGATGCAGATAAGGCGACTGGTTTGGGAAGTGCTTTTCATCGTGCTGCTCAGTATGCTATTGAGGTGGGGCATGTGCCTGATGCCACGCGTATTTCGGCGCTGGCCGACGCACTGGGTCTTTCAGATTCTCAGCGCCAACGGTTTATAGTAGCCTGCGAGCGTTGGTTTTCTAGCACCATTTATGCCGATATTCTTACTTGGCCGCTGCGCCGTGCTGAGGTGCCGTTCTTTGTTCCGCTTGCTGATGAGTTTATGGAGGGGGAGATCGACCTATTGTGCACGGATGGCCCAGAGAACAGTGGTCGTGCACTGATTGTCGATTATAAGACAGGCGGCACTCAGGAAGAGTACTTCGACGATCTTTATACGAAGCATCTTCTACAGGCTCAATGCTATGCCTATGCTTTGTTGTCACAAGGTTTCGATGAGGTTGAACTACGCTTTGTGCGTGTCGAACAGATGCAGCAAGGAGGTCTTGAACCTCAAGTAGTGACCTATCGTTTTACTGCTGCCGATTGCGGGGAGTTGCAGCAATGTATCTCAATGATTCGGCGAACGTCTCGTTCTTAAAGGGAGCATAATCCTTATTTTCTATGTAATATTATGGTTACATAGAATTACGTTCTGAACTGCAAAATAACAGTAATAAGGTAAACCTTAAATTATGAAATAAAATAATCAACAATTCACGACTAAAAATAGCTAATTTCGTTTGTTACTATGATTATCACCTAAGGGGCGGGCGAATATGAGGAAACGCGAGGCCCGCGGCAGAGGAGTCCGCCCCTTTTTAAGTATCTTAGGTGGTCTACTTCCGATTGTATTCTCGGTATGCTTCGGTTACCTGTATCTCGTATTGCTTACGAGTGCCTTTCACTACTGTATCGAGAATCAGTCCGCAGGTGAAGGCTAAAAGCCCGATGAACACCAACGCTACTGCGAGAAGCGCGCTAGGCAGTTTCGGTACAAGGCCTGTGGCGGCGAACTCCCAAATTACGGGTATACCGGCAATAAGACCCAATACGCAGAATAAGAGTGCCACCCAGCTGAACAGAGCCAGCGGACGGTAGTCTTTAAACAGCGACATTATCATAAGCAGTACCTTACATCCGTCCGAGAACGTATCCAGCTTGCTCTCGCTGCCCTCAGGACGGTCGCGATAGTCGATAGCTACTTCGGCGATACGCCAGCGTTTGTCTACAGCGTGAATGGAAAGCTCGGTCTCTATCTCGAAGCCAGGGCTGAGTACCGGCATGGTCTTGGCAAATACGGCGTTGAAAGCGCGATAACCTGTCATAACATCTTTGAACTCGAATCCGTAGATCCACTTGATCAATATACGTACAAGGTCGTTGCCAAAGCCATGGAAGGCGCGGTCGTTTTCTTGCCCATAGGTGCCGTTGGAAAGGCGGTCGCCTACTGACATATCGGCTTCATCAGCTATGAGAGGAGCTAAAAGTTCGCGAGCGGCCTCTGCGGGGTAGGTGTCATCGCCGTCTACCATAACATAATAGTCGGCATCGATATCGCGCAGCATCTGGCGCACGACATTGCCTTTACCCTGACGTCGCTCAGTGCGTACCACAGCGCCATGCGCCCGAGCGATGCCTGCGGTGTCATCGGAGGAATTGTTGTCATAGACGTAGACAGTCGCGTTTGGTAACTCACGGCGGAAGTCGTCGACCACCTTGCCAATAGTTACCGCTTCGTTGTAGCAGGGAATAAGCACGGCTATGGTGCTTTGAATAGGCGTTGCCTCTGTGCGTGCGGCGCCTGCTGTCTCCGTCGTAGTTTCTTGCACGTTCTCTCCTCGGTTTTCGGGTGGGACTATCCTACCTGAAAGCCCGCCAGCGCGCCAGACGCATCGTATTCCTTTTGATCTTAGACAGCGTAATTGACCTGTTGCCAAGCGGTAAAGTACTCAGTAACAAGGCAGTATGAGGTGATGCTAAACTGCCGGCAGTTCTAGTGAAGTGAATGGGGGATGTTCCGCATAATGGTTGGTTATTTCTGTTCGCAGCAGCGTCGCTGCGTGGCTTTTGTTGGCGTGACTATTGCTATGGTTGTTGTACTTCTGTTGTCTTATATGATTATGTCGACAAAAAAGGCCACCGATGACGTTGTTGCTAATGTTAGCGAGGTTTATCTAGATGAGTTGAGTAAGCAAGTTGTCTTTCACTTTAATGAAGGTATAGAAAACAAGTTTTCTCAGTTGGCTACCGTGGCTAATGGGCTTGCGTTGATGCAGCCTCAAACCCAAGACGATGTGCAGACTTACTTGCGAGCTCAAGAAAGCAGCGACAACTATCGATTTTTAGCTCTCGGTACGGAAGACGGACAGTTCCTTACTGCAGGCAGTGCTGCATCCGCCGATCTTGTGTCGCACGATCATGAAACGATTTTATATAGTAATGATCAG
>JAEWYG010000047.1 GCA_023395755.1 Actinomycetes bacterium
AGGCAGAAATGTGCACTCTTGATTTTTCTCTAAACCTTTGGTTCTTACTTCGACCGTTCGTCCACCACAATCTCTTTAAGACTCGCCGCCAATCCCGCGAGGCCCTGTATGTCGGAAGGAATAATAATCTTAGTAGAACGACCGTCGGCAACTTTTTTCAGCGCTTCAAAAGCCTGGAGGGTCAAGACAGCATTATCGGCACCAGCTTCGCGAACCATGCGAATACCATCGGCGGTAGCCTGCTGCACGTTCATAATAGCGGCGGCCTCACCCTCTGCTTCGCGAATCTGCTTCTCTTTATCGGCTTCAGCTGCAAGAATAACCTGCTGTTTTGCCGCTTCGGCTGCCAGAATCATAGCCTGCTTATTGCCTTCAGCAATAGTAATGGCCGCCTGCTTTTCTCCTTCTGCCAAGAGCACAGCTTCGCGCTTCTCGCGCTCTGCCTTCATCTGCTTTTCCATAGCCTGCTGAATAGCAGCAGGCGGAGTAATATTTTTTACCTCAACGCGATTCACCTTGATACCCCACGCATCAGTTGCACTGTCTAAGATGGAACGCATTTTGGCGTTGATGGTATCGCGAGACACGAGCGTTGTATCTAATTCTAAATCGCCAATAATGTTACGCAGCGTAGTGGCAGCCAAGTTTTCAATAGCGATAAGGGGATTCTCTACGCCATAAGAGTACAACTTTGGATCCATAATCTGAAAAAACACCACCGTGTCAATAGACATGGTAACGTTATCTTTTGTGATAACAGGTTGCGGCGGAAAGTCGAATACCTGCTCTTTAAGAGAAATGCCGGTGCGCACGTGGTCAATAAACGGCACTTTCACATGAAGGCCATTGTTCCACGTAGTTAAATATGACCCTAATCGCTCAACAACCGCGGCGCTTGCCTGTGGAATGATTTTGATACAGGTAACCGAAAACAGTACAAGCAACACCACAATAACGATAAGAGCAACCGTGAGCGGGTCGAAGGTAAATCCGAACATTAGCGGGCCTTCCTTTCAACGATAAGCTTAATACTTTCCTGCCCCACCACAACCACAGCCGTGCCCGCAAGAATAGGCATATCATCAATAGAGCGCGCAGTCCACGTCATGCGATTCGACAGCTCAACACGACCAGTCATAACACCGTTATCAATGTCCTCCACAACCACACCCTCCTGCCCAATACAGGTGGGTTCGGCTGCCTGGCCACGCTTGCGATACTTAAGAAACACTGGACGCAGTACCACAAGACATACCAGCGATACTACGAAGAACACAACCAGTTGCACGACCAAATTTGCCCCAAGTAAACTAGCGGCAAAGGCAACAAGTGCGCCGACCACAAACCACATGGTGATAAGACCGAGCGATAAAACCTCAATCACCGCCATCACAGCCGCAACACCCAACCAAACAAAGGGGCTCATGAATTGCTCCTTTCTCATTTGGAACGAGTATACCATGGCCACCACACAAGCATCGCCGAGTGCGGTCTTCCAATCTGGTAGTAAGCCTTACTAGCCGGAAGACAGAGGCTTATGAGCAAGCTTTCGACGAGTTAATTCCTTTTGCATAGCAGATACCGTCTGAAACAACATTTCAAACTCATCAGGATCAAGCGAGGCTGGATCTGCCATTTGAGCGCGCATTGAATCTACCGCATCTTCCGCATCTCCAATAGCCAGCTCTTCAATCAAAAAGGAGGCAAGGGATGTTGGCTCGACAGAAGCCATCATTGAACCTGAAGTAAGAATACTGGGTGCCAAAGGCAGCACGTGAGAGGCCTCGGTAATAATGCGCGCAGCTGATGCGGAAGGATCTGTCGAGAGCGTAGCCAACATGCTTTGAGCCAAAATAGCATGGGTCTGATCGTGCCACTGAGTTTGCGCAATCACGTCGGCATGCAGCAAAGCGACCGAAGGATTCTGCGCCATAAGGCTTAAAAACTCCCGCTCGAAGCGGCGGCGGTTAATTTCCCCCTGCGTAAGACCAAGGTCTGCAAAACGCCTACCTTCAGCAACGTTTCTTGCCGGCTGTTTTCCATCGTCGGCAGGTTCACGATCATCTTCTGAGTCGTTACGACGTGGCAATCGTAACTGAGAAAGTTGCTCTAATACATCTTCCTCACGAGCACGCACGCGGCTTGCTATTTGTACGGCATAGTCTTTGGCCAAAAGTGAGTCTTTAATGGGCGCCAACACCGAAAGTGCCTCAGCTAAGGCCCGAGCTCGCCCCTCAGCGCTTCCAAGATCGAAGTGAGCAAGGCGACGATCAATCCCATATTTCAATAACGGCTGCGCCCCATCGATAAGCACCTGCATTGCCCCAGCGCCACGCTTCTCAATAAAGTCGGCCGGATCGAGGTTGTCGGGTAACGTGACGGCACACAACTCCACTTGACTGCGTCCCGCCTCTGGCGTCATGGACCCATCGATAAAACCTAATGCTCGATCAGCAGCACGCTGACCGGCCTCGTCGCCATCGAATAGGTACACAATTTTATGCTGCGCGTGCCGTGATAAAACGCGAATATGCTTCATGCTTAACGCTGTTCCCAAGGTAGCCACGGCATTTTCTATGCCCGCCTCATGCATGGCAATTACGTCGGTATAGCCCTCAACGACCACTGCTACACCCGTAGCCGCCATCTTTGTTTTTGCATGATCGAGCCCGTAGAGCACCTGCGATTTATGAAAGATCGACGTTTCCTGTGAGTTTAAATACTTGGGCTCACCCTTGCCTACAACACGCCCGCCAAACGCAATACACTCACCCTGCACGTCGTTGATAGGAAACATTACTCTGTTGTAAAAACGGTCGCGAAGGCTGCCGCCTTGAACTTCCATGGCAACATTGGCATCAACCATTTCCTTGGGCTTAAACCCAAGTGATGACAAATACCGCACCAACTGTCCGTTTCCTGGTGCAAACCCAAGCTGCCAGCGTTTGGGCACATCCGCACCTAAACCACGACCAGATAAATAAGCACGCGCTTCAGCAGCACGAGACTGAGGGTTGCGCATTAGCTGCTTATGATAAAAATCGGCAGTGTGCGTACACACTGCTTTCAGACGCTCTTTATAGCTAGAAGCCACACCCCCGTTGCGTCCACCTGAATCAGACAAGGGTATGTGCGCTCGGTCAGCCAGCTTACGCACAGCCTCAGGGAAGGATAAGTCTTCAGTCTTCATAACGAAACCGAACACATCACCTCCCTCACCACAACCAAAGCAGTGCCATAGTTGCTTTACAGGGTCGATTTTAAACGAGGGTGTCTTCTCATTGTGCAAGGGGCAGCAACACCAGAAATCATGACCGCGCTGCTTTACTGGCGAGCACTCACCAATGATGGCCACAAGGTCACTCGCCTCGCGTACCTTTTCAATTTCCTCTTCACTGATAAGGCTGCCTGCCATAAAAAGCCTTTACCTCCGCTTATTCTGCTTAGCCAATACCACATTTACCAAAAACACGAAAGCGAGCCCCAATGAGGGAGCCAACTCGCGCAATCCTACACCACTCTCGCCCGCATTCGCATAGGTCATGATAAGGGAGATTGCCATCGCAATGAAACTCAGTGCCCCAATTGCCGCATACACCCGTTCCCGCTTCTTCATGCGTGGCCCTTCCGTCGGTGATCTACTCCAGTATAGCGCAAGCCTGGGCAAGCCGAGTGGCTTCATGCAGGCTTCGTGCAACGGCCTAAGAACAACTGAAAACGCGAACGGCAGCAGGAAGCTAACCAAACGCTGACAGTACCGCTGCAATTCAATCATATCCGCAGGCCACTGTTAAGCTAGATGGATAAAGAACAACGCGTAGATTTATGTCCTGCGCCCAAAAGATTTCGGAGGTTCCCATGAACGAAAACATCACGTCATTAACCAATCTCGCTCCTATCCTACACCCACAGGCAGAGCCTCCCTATGTTTCGTTATACCTACCCACCCGTGCCCGAACCGCACAAGGTGATGACGAAAACCGCATTATGCTCAAAGATGTTGTATCCGATGCAAGCGAACAGCTTGCCGCCGCATTCAAGGCCCATGCCTACGAAAATATCACCGCATACTTCGACGATATTACCGCAAATCTCGAGAGCATCATCGGCCCAGCAAGTGATGGCGGTTTGGCGGTATTCATCGACGCTTCCGGTGCTTATTTCTGCCGCTTAGGTTATCACGTTGAACCGCGCGCTGTAGTTGGTACTACGTACTTCATTCGTCCGTTACTACGTGCCTTCGCGTATGGTTCTCACTATTACCTACTCGGCCTCTCTACCGATCGTTTCGCATTCATTGAAGGCGACTGCTGCTCACTCAGACGTCTACCAATGCCCAGCGATATACATGACGAATTCAGCGAACTATTCACCGCTTACGACGGCACGGAAGCTGCCTTAGATTACGAAACACTTGAAGGGCACCTGTCTCCGTTTCATGGATGGAAATCGCGCAACGATGTAAAAAAGGAAGAAGCGGAAAAGTTTTTCTATTACGTCGATAAAGCAGTAACCGAGCATTGGGCAAAGGAGTCACCCTCACCTATTATTCTTGTAAGCCTACCAGAGCATCAGGTTATGTTCCGAAAGCTTTCCACCGTACCAACATTATTGGATAGAGGTATCGAAGAAGCTGTGGAAACACTGAGTGAAGAAAAGCTCCTTGAGCGAGCTGCCTCCGTCCTCAATGAGAAGCGTGACCTTTACGTACGTAAACTAATTGATGCCTACAGCGATGCGCAAGCCCACGATGCAGCCTCAAGCGATATCAACGATATCGGTCTCGCGCTTGCTGAACGAAAAGTACGCGTGCTCTTTATAACCGAAAACCTCGATATGCCGGGAATATTCAATGAAACTACCGGCGAGGTTGTACAGATCGATCGCGAAGAACACGGTTTACACGGAGATGCCGAGAGCAAAGATATACTCGATGCATTCGCTCAAGCCGCTTTACGCCAGGACGCCGAGGTATACATACTACCGAAAGAAGAAATACCATCAATCACTGGCGCTGCTGCTTTATTCCGCTACTGATTTCACCCCGCATCGCGCACGAAGATTGCATGCGCTACAATATCCTTGAAAATTAGGGAATCCCGGCCGTTGGTTCACCCAACGACCGGGATTCGCCAGAACGCAAGGACGCTATGATGGAGCATGCAACCGCCAACACGACGAAATCTCTTCCCTACCTCACCCTCGATCCTGCTGTCGAGCAGGCCATTCTCGACGACCGCGTAGCGGGATGGCGTAATCCGTATGCGTTTAACGATAGAGATATTGTTCGACGCGAAGCAAATCCACACGACAAGGCTACACTTACTCGTCCCGCGTTTGCGCGGGACATTGAAAAGATACTTAACGTACCCGCTTACAATCGCTATGCCGATAAAACGCAGGTATTTTCGTTTGTCGAAAATGATGACATCACACGCCGTGGGCTTCATGTGCAACTCGTCAGTCGCATTGCACGAAACATTGGTAACTTACTTGGATTGAATCAAGAGCTAATTGAAGCAATCGCACTCGGACACGACGTGGGGCACACGCCCTTCGGACATGCTGGCGAGCGCTTTCTCAGTCAGTGCTATCACAAACATACAGGTCGCTACTTTAACCACAATGTACATTCCGTACGCGTCCTCGATCAGCTTTACCGGCGCAATGTAAGTCTACAAACACTCGATGGTGTACTTTGCCACAACGGCGAGTTCGCCCAGCAGGTACTCAACATTGGAGACACGCATGATTTCACTACACTCGACACACTGGTGGAAACCTGCAACGTCAACGAACGCGCCATTAAAGAGTTACGCCCCTCTACTCTCGAAGGTTGCGTTGTGCGCGTAAGCGACATGATTGCCTACATTGGCAAAGATCGGGCTGACGCTCTTGACATGGGGGTAATAAAATCGATCGACCTATTTGAATCTAGCGTTATTGGATGCGACAACGCACGTATCATCAATAATCTTACCGTAGATATTGTAAATAACAGCTATCGCAAGGGACACATTGCTATGAGTGAAGATGTGTTCGCCGACCTCAAGCGCGCCAAACAACAAAATTATCAACTAATCTACGATCGTGAGGGTATCTTAGGAAAAGCAGGTAACGTGGTAGAAGATATGTTTGAAATGCTCTACGATCGACTACTTGACGACCTAAAGCGCACCGACGAGTCATCACCGATTTATCGCCATCATGTGGCAAATCTTGTTGCCAAATCGCATACGCTATCGGCCCCTGAGTACCTTACACAAGATCCAAATCTTATCGTTGTGGACTACCTCGCTTCCATGACCGATAGCTATTTTATGGCCTTATTTGCTCAGCTGTTTCCCACAAGTGAGCTTGATGTTGTCACGCGCGGTTACTGCGCCGATTTGACTTGATTCTTCCTTTTCGACCGTCCGCGTTCCACACTGCCCACTGGCGGCACAACAGCCGCAGCTTTACCAATTACCGGCCGCGTATGTTCGAGCAAGTCTATAAGTTCCTGTTTATCATGCACATCAAGCTTGCGATACAAATATCTAAAAACCGAGAGTCATGATGCGCTACACTGTTGCAACATAACCGAGGTAAAAACAGGAGGTGCTCCATGAAGTTACTTATCGCATCCGATGTTCACGGTTGCGCAGCCGCCATGCGCGCGTTAGAAGCCCGTATTTGCAGCGAAATGCCCGACCGTATTATCTTATTGGGTGATATTCTCTACCATGGTCCACGCAACGACTTACCCTCAGGCTATGCGCCAAAGGAGGTCGCTGCTATCCTCAACAGCATGGCCGACCGCCTTGTATGCGTGCGTGGCAACTGCGATTCTGAAGTAGACCAAATGGTGCTTGATTTTCCCTGTCGAGCAGATTATGTGCTTATCGAAGTTGACGGACGGTTGCTATACCTCACTCACGGCCACGTGGCGCACATGATGCCCGACAACCCGCCAGCATTAGTAACGGGAAGTGCCTTTCTTTTTGGCCACACCCACATCAAAACACTCCACGAGCGCGAGGGAATCCTCTTTGTCAATCCTGGCAGTATCTCTCTTCCCAAAGATGAAACCGCGAGTTATGCCACCTACGAAAACAACGTGTTTATGCTTAAATCGCTTGATGGCACCGTACTGTGCACTCACAGCTGAAAACATCGTCTCTTGATCGGCGCCACACAACTGCTAGCTGCCGTCTAGCTGACGCGCTATACTTTCTCCCAAATCGATAAGCTCCTGCCGACCATGTACCCCGCATTTTGCATAAGTGCGTCGCAAGTGCGTATCCACCGTGCTCTTCGAAATAAAGAATTCCGAGGCAATGCGCTCGCCCGTACGCCCCTTTAAAGCGAATGGCAATATCTCAGCTTCTCGTTTTGATAAGCCAAAACGAGAAGCTATGAGCGCGCAGGCATCTTCAAAACGATCGGCGTCGCGCGCGATAACAGACAGCGCTCTAAAATCACGTTCAGTAAACAAAAAAAGATAAGCAAATAGCGCCGCAAAGCCCGCACATGCTACTACGACGTAAGGTGTCTCGCCAAAGCCTGCAATTGCATCTATCGCATTACCAAGCGCAATACCCGACACTTCACCAACGAACAGCGCAGTAAAACCACGAGCAAAAGATTGAGCGGCATCTTGTCCGGTAATATAAGCCATCACCAAAAACAACGACACCAACACCGCAGAAAGACCCAGGTAACCCGCAAGAACAATAGCCTCACCAGGCACACCAAATTCGCCCAATACTGGCACGAAAAGAAAACCTGCCATCATCACTAATATAGCAAGACGATAAACATCATCGAGCGGACCTTCCTGTTCTCCTTGCGGCGCCTCTGTTGCCGCAAGGACAGCACTATTCCCCGACGAATCGGATCCTAGTCTAGCTGCGGCCAACAACTGCAAAGCAGCAACACAAAACACCACAAACAGCAACAATGTTGCTGGAATCGTAGGAGTAGACGCCATACCGGGGTCCGATCCATACGTTTCCATAAAGCCGGCCGCCAAGCCAAACAACACTGTTCCAGCAGCCATCTTCATCGACAGGCGCGCCGTCTCCTCACGTTCCTCAGACGTGGACAGCAAGACCCTCAACGACAGAGGTTGGGTTTCTAGCTGTGTAACCACTACCTCTTCGCCACCCTTGATGGTATCTTCAGACATCGCGCGAACTACTACACTGGGTATCGTGGCACCGCCTCCCCCATAGCGATGTTTGCTTCCTTCTTGCTTATTACGTG
This sequence comes from Actinomycetes bacterium, assembly GCA_023395755.1. GTDB lineage: Bacteria > Actinomycetota > Coriobacteriia > Coriobacteriales > Eggerthellaceae > Gordonibacter. The sequence continues at coordinate 8,248 of JAEWYG010000047.1, forward strand.
TTAGAGCGCAGAGCGCCCATGCACTACCAAGTGGCAGCAATTTCAACACCAAAGGTGCCGCATCTAAAGGAATAGCCGTAAAAGCAAAACATATGGTAGCGCCAAGCGCCGAACCTAAGAATACCTCGGGTACCGAATGTGCGATTGCTCGCCCACCCAAGACACGCCCCCAAGCTACAAGCATGAGACCCGACGGAAGGCCAACAAATACACTCTCTAAAATGATGTCACCAGCTGCAAGGGTTCCCGGAAGAAGAGGAACAAGGGATGCAACCACCAGTAGGGCAGCATAGCACCAGAGTAAGAGAGGTGCCAAAAGGGCACTACGAGCTTTAGGCGAAGCAATACGAAAGAGAGCAAATGCCAAAACCATGAAAAAAAGGGTTCCAAACAGATCGGCTCGCTCAAACGCAACAGGAACCGCCCCGAATGCACGATTGGCTCCCATATAGAACAGCGAGAATGCAAAACCCTGATTACAGGCAAAGCCCACAACCGCACGCAAAGAGGGCTTGGCACCAGCATACACAAGCGAACGCATGCGCCCTCCTTTTTGAGAAACCGAATTACTAACGACCACCCATGATACCGCAAGCAACTCCTTCCATCCGAACACCAAAAAACCTCTCCTGCAAACAAGCACGGGAAAAGACAGGTGCCCGTGCCAAGTAGGGCACGGGCACCTGTCCGAGCGCAGGGAGGGAGGAGCGCTCTTATTGGTACTTCTCGCACGACTAAAAGAGTCGGCGCAGGAAAATAGTTATGAAACGTTAGCTGCCTTGCGAGCCTTCACCGTTCTTGTCGCCTTCTGAGGAGCTGCTTCTTCAAGCGTCTCTACAGCGGTGGCGGTCTCTCCCGCCTCCTCTACCTCAACAATGCTTCCATCTTCTTCGGTTTCTTCAATCTTCTTTTCACCCAGACCTTCACGCAGGTTTTTCACTGTCGATCCAACAGCCTTGCCAAGCTTTGGCAAGTGCTTGGGGCCAAAGATAAGCAGAACAACGGCAAGAATAATAAGCAATTCGGGCATGCCCATACCAAGAATTTTCATAACGAGTGTGCCTCCTAAAGCAAGCAATCATAAACCCAAACGATTTGACACCTCGCAGTATGCCGATCAGCGTACTGCTCGCCTATCATGCAGATGCCTGATTTTGTCATGCATGAGACTTTTTCTTTGTCATGCAAAAGAATGATTAATGCGTATTGCCTGATCAATTGCTTGCTTGAAATTTTGAAAAGCACACTTTGAAAAACCACTGTGAGCATTCTGTACAAAAAAGATTATCGCACTATCGCTGTTTTCTACCTCAATTCATGAAGAAACGTTGCAGGTACTATGAGGAAGACGTGCGACGAATGTGATGCTTCACGTTATTTCGGCAAACCACACCACCAGGGACGTTGCCATTTCGATACCATACGAACCCGACGATCGTACCCACACTTCAAACACACCCGAAACGGCCGTCAGGAAGGATGCTCCTTATGGCATCTCGCGCACGAACGCTGCCGCTCGCACTTGTTGCGGCGCTCTCGCTACCCTTTGGGATCGCTATATCCGTAACACAAGCAAGCGCTGCACCCCTCATTGAAGAGCGCAGCGCTTTGAGTGTTATCGCAGAAAACACACCTGCCTTTTCACTAGGTATTGCAGCAAACGACAACACTTCTACCTCTTCAATTCTCGTCGAAAAAAACAACACGCTTGAAAAGGCACGAGCGCTATACGAGAAAAAACAAGCAGAACTCGTAGCGACTGCCACGGCGCAACGTACAGATAAAGTACTCTCCTACGATGCAGCACTCATCTCCCAGATTGGCAACCAATCTGCAGGAGGACACACCATTTGCTGCCCTGGTTACGCTTGCGCCTATGGAGACGCCATACTAACCGGACAGGCTCGTGACCATTCATTTTACGGATGCGGTAGCTGCACCTGGCCAGGTTGGGGTGGTGGAAATTCTTCATTTCGCTCACTCGGTTCAGACGCAGCCATGCTGCGCGAAGCCTATGACGAAATAGCTGCCGGACGCCCAACCATCATGCACGTATCTGGCCCCTACGGCGAACACTGGATTTGCCTTATGGGTTATCAGAACGCCATCAACCCCGATGCGCTCACCTTGGATAACTTCATCGCACTCGACCCAGCAAACGGTCAGGAAGTCGTGGCCTCGTATCGCTATACGCCTTACGGCGATGCCTGTCAACATGTATCGGATCTGCGCTAAATACAAACCTGAAACACCATCTCCTTAAAACAGAACTGCATTTTTGTTCTAAGGAGATAAACTTTACAAGCCCAGACAGCCCAACAGACCTCACGCACGTTCTAGAGATTCTGCCTTACCCAGGAAATATTATCCTTAACCGTGGCAATAAGCTCATTGATGTCGTCAAACTTTCGCATAGCACGTAACCATTGCAGAAACTCAACCTTAATAGCAGAGCCATATAAATCGCCATCAAAATCAAGTAAATGGACTTCGCATGTTGCTGTCGCGCGGTCGACAAAAGTAGCAGGAACACCCACGTTTACCGCCGCCTTGTATCGAATTCCGTTCACCGTAGCCCAGGCTGCATATACACCATCACCCAACGCTCGCAACTGATCAGAAACTTTAAGGTTAGCGGTACGAAATCCGAAATCACCCCCTTCGCCACGTCCCGGCTCCACCGTGCCGGTTATGAAATAGGCACGAGTAAGCAAGCGATTTGCCTCCGTAATATCACCTTGAGCCAAGAGTAATCGAATGCGTGTTGCAGTAACCGGAGCCCCGTCCTCACTCTCGAGGTCGTGGGCATTAATCAGGGTACCCATTCGAGCACCCCAGGTATCCAACTCGCGTACCGAGCCACCTGCTCGTGCGCCAAACCGGAAGTCGTAGCCCACATGCAAATGAGCCGGTACCTGACCATCAAACGTTGCCTCAAGAAAGGCTTCAGGCGAAAGTGACGAGAACGTGTCCGTAAAAGGCAAAACTACTACCGCGTCTACCCCCGTAGAAGCCAGCATAGTTAGACGCTCGTCGTTGGTCATAAGCTTTTTTAGGCGTTGAGGATGAAATACCTCATCGGGATCAATATCGAAAGTGAGAGCAATACTGGTACCGCCATTTTCATGCGCCGTCTGCTGAGCTTGAGCCAGTAAAAATCGATGTCCCATATGAACGCCATCAAACACCCCAAATGCACACGAAGAGTCCTTGAAGAAGTGATGATCGAACGAATCGTCAACCCTATATATCTCCGCCACGAGACACCCCTGTCTGAAACACGCATCGCGCCTTAAACTGATCGCGACTCTTATCGTACTCATAGAGCGCCACCAGGCGGTTTTCCGCAATAATTGCTATGATCTCCCCGGCGTACGGCTCCTCACAACTCTCACGTACTCCTGCTGTACAGGCGCAAAATTCGGCTTCGAGCGACGCACGACGCCGCTCGAACAGTGTTGTCGTGCAAGCAGAAAGCGCATTACCGTTACCTACTACGGTCGCAAGCGCGCCTTCAACATAAGCAAAACGCACACCCAATAGACGCACAGGATCAAGAGCAGCCCGCTCCTTCTCCTGCTCAAGCGCTTCTAGCGACAAACACTCTTCAAGCTGCAGCAAACCCAGTTGTGTGCGTTCAAGCGCAGCAACATGCGCCGGACAACCTAGTGCTACGCCAGCATCACGGGCAAGTGCCCGAATATACGTACCCTTCGACACCCGAAATTCCACATCCCAAAAAGGACGCACACCGTCTGCTTCACCATCTGACACATCTAGCAAGCAAGCCTCATACACCTCAATATCACGCGGTGTCAATTCAATGATGGTACCTTGTCGAGCGGCTTCGTAAGCCTTTTTTCCGCCAACTTTAATAGCCGAATATGCCGGTGGCATCTGCTTGCGTGCGCCAACGAGTCCCGAAACAAATTCTGTCGCAAACGCTGGGTCAGTAACCCGCGTTGGCACGTCACCCGTACGCACAATCTCACCCTCGGCATCATCGGTAGTAGTAGATGCCCCGAACGCGATACGCACACGATAACATTTGTCATGACCAACCAGATAAGCATCTAAACGTGTAGCTGGCCCAACACAGATAGGCAGCACCCCTGTTGCCATGGGATCGAGGGTACCGGTATGCCCTACTCGACGTTCACCAAATATGCGACGACAAACATTCACCACATCATGCGAGCTCATGCCCGCAGGTTTATCTACTCCCACAATCAGCGAGAGCCCTGAAGTTCCTCGCTTCACGACGTATAGCCCTCCATGTCGTTCTCGCCTAGAGCTTCATCCAATAGATTGCAAACGCGCTCCACCGCTGTTTCAATAGATCCCGAAATGGTAAACCCAGCCGCAGCCTTATGGCCACCACCATTCATCGTACGCGCGAGTGCCGCCACATCTGTGTCGTCTTTTGCCCGAAAGCTACCACGTACGGAATCGGGCTGTTCGCGTAGTACACAGGCTACGCGCACGCCACTCAACGAACGTAAGGCATCGATAACTGGCTCGGCATCGGCTTTTACCGCGCCGAGGCGTTCAAAATCGTCTAATCCGAGCCAACTGAGAACATAAGATCCGTCTGAAGCGAAACGAGCGCGCTCAACAACAAGAGCTTCCAACTGAACGGAAGGTAAGGTACGACTCTGAAAAATATCACGCGACACTTTCGCCGGCTCTGCACCCGCTTCGACCATGGCGGCAGCCGCAGCCAACGCCGCATAGTCGGTATTTTGATACTGGAAGCGGCCCGTATCGGTAACTAAACCGGTATAGCAGCACGTCGCTATTGCGCCCGAACGGTCAGCACCCATAAGCCCCGCAAGCTCCCATACCAACATGGTGGTTGAAGCTACATCCGGATCTACATAAGCCAATTCGGTCATACGCCCATCAGTCGCATGATGATCAATGGTGGCAGAATACTCGCACTTATTCAGCAAATGCACAGCCGCCGAGTTCATGCGGTCGCGTGTGGGGACATCTACTGCAATGAACGTATTTGCAGCACCGGCGTATCCCGGAGCCGGCAGAAGTTCGTCTGCTCCGGGTAGAAACGACAGCCGAGCATCAATAGGCTCATCTTTCGCCAAAAGACATACCGCCTGCTTGCCAACAGATCGCAGCGCATGCATGAGTGCAAGCTGTGATCCTAGGCAATCACCGTCAGGGCTTACATGTCCACAGATAACGAAGTTGTCATGTGCAAGCAAAAACTCTGCAAGCTCGCTCAAGTCGATATTCGTTTGGGGCGTAACACTCATGCGTGCGACTCCTGCTCTTC
>JAEWYG010000066.1 GCA_023395755.1 Actinomycetes bacterium
GCTATCAAGATCACCTAGGCCGCTTCCAGAGCAACAAAACTGCCTATCGTTTGTTCTTGCGGCGTTTGCGCTTCGCCATGCGAGTCCCACCTTGCAGAAACACACCGGAAACCAGCCGCTTCACTGAACCAAAGCTGCGCACAACATGCGGTGTCAAATCGGCTTCTGAACTGGTCTTCCAATCGAAGTACACGCTCCAATAGCGCAAGAACACGACGACAAAAACGCACGCCACACCCGCAAGAGGCAACGGACATCCCACATAGGCCAACACAACGAATACAAGCGCCCCACCAAGGCCCGCCACCGCATAAAAGTTCGATTGACGGAAGATACCAGGTGTCTCCCCTACGCAGATATCACGCACGGCACCGCCACCCACCGCCGTAACAGCACCCAATATCACCGAGAGCACAAACCCCTCGTCAAATGCGAATGCCTTACTAGCTCCTGCCAGCGCAAACAAGCCCACCGAGAGCGCATCGGCGAAGAACACCGTAGCGTCAAGGTGCTTGAACAGCCCTCGGAAATAAAATACGAACACACAGATGATTATGCAGATAACCACCAGATCGGGATGGGAGGTGAAATACACGCCCGTGCCCTGCATGAGGGTATCGCGGATGATGCCGCCGCCATAGCCGGTCAGCAACCCCAGCACGACGGTACCGATAATGTCGAGCTTGCGATCGCAAGCGAACAGCGCACCCGTAAGCACGCCTACGATGACAGAAAAATAGTCGATGCCCCACGGCACCGTAAGCGCTTGTCCCTCAGCGAAGACTGAATCGACGAACCCCACAATGTCCATGCGAACCTTCCCTACAACGCCGTGCCATGAGCAGGAATCGTAAGGCCACCTAGATCGACACCCTCTAATTCCAACAGAGCGATCTTCTTTTGCAAACCGCCGGCATACCCCGTCAAGCTTCCGCCCGAACCTACGACGCGATGACAGGGCAAGATGATGGAAATAGGGTTGTGCCCCACCGCTCCCCCAACCGCACGCGCGGACGTGCGCAAACCCGTCTGGCTCTCGATGCTTCGAGCTAGCTCGCCGTATGTGGTTAGTTGACCATAGGGAATCTGAGCGAGCATGCCCCATACCCGTTGACGAAATGCCGTACCACGCGGACGAACTGCTGGCAGCGTACCAGGATTTTCGCCCGCAAAATAACGGTCAAGCCACGCACGAGCTTCCCTCAATATGGGCAGATCGGGACGCTGCTCAGTTTCGCCAAGGGTAGCCTCAAAATACTTCTGGCCATCAAACCAGAGTCCCACAAGGGTATCACCGTCGCTGGCGACGGTAATGGACCCGACGGGCGAATTGAAGGTATCCAGGTAATCCACGGGGCGCTCCTGTCGCTCGATGACTGGTTAAACAAGTTCAAAACTACTACTTTCACTCATCTTTTTACCCCTTGTTACCACAATACATGCTCAACTAATTTTGATGTCCATGAGATAATTCTAATTACACCCTTGATATCTGGCAAGCAATCAGATCCAAAGCATCTTGCGCTTTCGATGAGTAACTAAGTAATACACGAATCTACAACGAACTGGTATGATAATGGTCAATAAACACAAGGCGTTAGGGTCTTACCCCCACGCCTCCGACAGAGAAAGGGTGTCCGTGAATAAAAAGGCCACCGTGGCAGCAGTAACCTGCGTCGTACTTCTGTCCTTACCCCTGTCCGGCTGCAGTACCGAAGCTGAAGAACCTAACAATGAGTCCGCCGCAACTTCCAACTATACGCCTACCAGCGCCGACAAGCTGAACGCTCTAGCCATAGGAGAAACTGCAGTCTGGAGAGATTACGAAGTTACCTTGAAGTCTATCGAGCGCGCAAATAACGTGCTCACTGCGCGTATCGAAGTAAAAGCTCATACTCTATCGAAAAATTTAAGTACAGGGTGCCTACTTTCGTTTGGCATGTCGCCCACCGGCTCATCGTTTGAAGGCGATACTATTAGTGTACCAGCAAACGAAAGCGTGTCGGGTACACTCACTTTCGACGATCGCTACGAATCAACACGTCTATTTTGAAACGATGGCGCCACTGAAGCCACCTGGCAGCTTGATTTAACGCCTGCACAATCAGACGAAAGTAAGAACAACAATGCCAAAACCCAAAGCAGTTCTTCTGCCAAAACCGTCGATTCCAAGACAGACCAGTCCCAAAAACAAGCTATAGCCGCACTTGAAGCAGAGATGCCGTCACTGTTCACCAACAACACTGCCTACGAGTTCAAAAGCGTCGATGTTACTACTGCCACCGTAACACCTCACGAAGGTGGCGGCTATGAGTACACCAATACCGTCTCGATTATTGATAAGAATGGCAACCCCAACACGGTGAACACGCGCTTAATCTGCGAAGCGAACGGTAATTGCATCTCAATGACGGTAAACGATACTCTGTTGTTTTAGCGACGATTGAACGACTCATTCAGCCACAATCAAACGACCTTTTTAAAAGCAGCAAGCTTCAGTTCGTTCTCATAGAAACAAAGTACAGCTTTATCGACATGCAGTACACAGCTCAGAGTGTCGGCGGTATAGTACAATAAACTCTAAGCTTTTGGGTAAAGGAGTCTAACATGTACGCAAGCCGCAATCGCGCGATCGCTCGAAAAGTTTTACAAGGAAAGTGGGGTATAGCGCTGCTTGTTACTTTAGTGGCCGTGCTCTTGGGTGGTGGTAATGCTGCTGCGTCGTCATCTTTCACTGCTCAAATAGGGGATGCATTATACACCATTAACGGTCCTGGTGGGTTTTACCAATACTCAACGCGTATTCCCCTCGAACTTCTTCCTGCTTACGAAGGCTCGTTCACTTCCTTAGGTGCTATCGCCGCCACCTGCAGCATTATTGTCCTAATAATTGGCGGAGCGGTACGCCAGGGGCTTTGTCAGTTCAACATGAATTTAATTAAAAAGGATGCTCCGGCAGAATTTACCGTCTTGTTTTCCAAATTCTCAAATCTAGGCAAGTGCTTTCTACTGAATCTTGCTATGGGGCTTCTTATTTTTGCGTGGACGCTGCTGCTCATTATTCCAGGCATCATTGCAGTCTATCGCTATGCTATGGCACCCTATATCATGGCGCAAAACCCGAATATCGGCGTAATGGAAGCTATCGATCAGTCAAAAGAACTTATGTACGGAAACAAAGGTCAACTCTTCTGGCTGGACTTAACCTTCATTGGCTGGGCTTTTTTGTCGGTCCTAACCTTCGGAATAGGCTTTCTCTGGCTAAACCCTTACATGGAGGCAGCACGAGCAGCCTTCTACCTTGAACGGATCGATCAACTCCCAAGCGCCTCCCCTTTCTAGTCCAAGAAAGGGGAGGCGGCTCAACTTTCGGCTCTTTTGGTTGCGAGACGTTCGATGCAACTTTATAGCAGTCTATGCAACAACCGCACCATCTTGCCCATAGCGAGCAGTTCGCAAAACGGACACCAATCTAAAGGAAACATACCGCATACAAAGGCACACTTTTAATGCCGTTCTCGTACCCGAAGTTCTTTGCCGACACGCGCACTACCAAAGTAGGATCGTATTTCTTGCGATACCCCTCCAAGCTACGTGCCGAAACGTTCCCACCCGATTTCACTTCAACGGGCACCACGCCAAGCCCCTCAAATTGCAGCACGAAATCTACTTCAGCCTTGCTCGATGTTCCCCAGTAATAGGGATCATGGCCGCCTGCCAGCAACTGCTGCATTACATAGTTTTCAGCAAGCCCACCACGATAGCGCGAACCCTTATCGGCAGCCGGCATCACATCGGCCGCATCAAGCCCATACTGCGCAGTGAGTAGTCCGACGTCCAACAGATACAGCTTAAAGAAATCGTGCTCCGTAAATACCTTCAGGGGCTTACGACCTTCGCTCACACGATAGCAATACGACACCAATCCTGCTGCATGCAACCAATTGATAGGAGCTTCGTACTGAAACGCACGCGCAGACGAGGCGATGGTCGTGTATTGAAACTTATGGTTCTCTTTTGCCAGTTGCTCGGGTACGCTTCGCCATACGTTAAGGATTTTCGCGCTGTCCAGCGGGCTTGCATACTTGGTCATATCAGCAAGATAAGCATCCATGATGGTATTTTGAATGATACGGATAGCTTCGAGCTTAGTCCCTGACGCAAACGCCTTAACCGCCTCCGGCATGCCGCCCACGAGAAGATAACGACGATAGAGTTCCATCGCACGGTCGTGTAGCCCTAAAGGAGCGTTCGCCTGGTAGGCAGTCTCAATCAAATCGCTCAGCCTTTCCTCCCCCCATGCCCACAGACACTCTTCGAAATCAAGCGGAAAAAGATCGAGCACATCGACTTTGCCCACAGGAAACGAGAAATCCTTGCGCCCCAGCGCCACACCGAGCAAACTCCCAGCCGCAATAACTTGATATTCGGGTGCTCTTTCGCAAAAATACTTCAAAGAGGTAAGCGCACGCGGGCACGCCTGTATCTCATCGAAGAACAGTAGTGTTGTCTCGGGGTCAATCTCGATTCCCATGAGGGCCTCAAGCTGAGGAAGAAGAGCTTGCGGAGTTATGTCCTCCTCAAACAAAGCGCATACGTTTTGCTGTGCAGAAAAATCGATTGCAAAAACTTGCTGGTAATGTGCTTTTGCAAAAGCCATAATCGAATACGTTTTACCAACCTGACGCGCCCCTTTGAGAATAAGAGGCTTTCTTGTCGGAGAGTCCCTCCAATTAAGGAGGGCTTTATCTACTTTTCGCCTCACCGTGGCACCACCTTAATTTACTAGAAATAATGTATATATTTTAACATTATTTCCGGAAATTTTGTTTTTTTATGAACATTATTTCTAGTTAAGTGCCATAAAGAGCAAGGCAACAAAAAACTCCCAAAACCCTCGAGAAAAGAGGACTTTGGGAGTCGATACAACGTTTGTTCGCGACAACCAGAAAACTCGATGCTCTGAATATCAACAAGTATGAGACTAATCGCCTATTACTGCGTCCAGCCATTCCGCTGCAGCACGGAAGAAAGGATCGCGCGACTCGTCGCGCACCCGCGCGGCGAAAGCGGGCATCCAGACGCGAGCATGCTCACTGAGAAACTGCTCATAAGCTGCAGCCGGAGATCCTCCGGGAAGCTTCTCGGACTGCGGAGCACTCTCGGGAGCAGGCGCACCTGCAGCCTGTATAGCAAGGTGCATGAGCAGCTCACACTCGGTGGACACGTGATCAAGCGGCTCGTTAGTGCCGACAGGGCGACCCAACCCGCAGGACTTCATGAAGCGCTCAACCTCCATCGAATGGGGGTTCACGAACAAGAGTGCCTGTACGCCATCGGCTGCAGCACGGTGGACTCCCTCATAAGGGCTGACCACCGGCTCAGGCGCACCTACGAACAAGCGAGTAGCCTCGGCGCGCAGCTCATGGAGGACGGCAGAGGCATCGGGGGTGTCGGACGAACCAGCAGCTTCGACCTCTTCGCCAGAAATCGTGCGAGGACGCCCATCGACACCGGCAAGATCGCTACCGAAGCCTTCAGGGAGAAAGACGCCCAACACAGCAGCAATCTCGCAAGCTGCCTCAACCCACTCCCCCGAAACAACCGCATCTACCAGCACAGCATCGGGATAGCGAAACGACAGAGCCAGTAGCTCCCATGCCGCCCTGCGTGCCGGCCAAATCTGCGCATCAATCTTCGATTCTTCCGTCATCCCCATTACCTCTGCCTCTCTTGAAAAAATGTAGAATCCACTTTCCATGCGCAACCACATGAACCAACAACAAAGCTAGCAGCGCTTTCGCCGAAAACGCATGTAGCGGAATCCAGAAATAATATCCGTCCGCATAATACCCGAATGTAGGTAATACCGCCCCCGACACTAGCAGCCCCGACACGATGCACACCATGAGCGCAATAACTACAACCACATCCACCACAAGGTTCCCGGTGCGCGCCCAAGAAGGACTGCGCAACGCCGTACGTATCGTATCCGCAACCCAATCGACATGAACAGCTGTGTGTACTAGGAACACGACCAGCACACCCAAACCGAGCCACTCATGAAGGCCGATTCCCGTGATTGAGGGATTTGCCACAATGGCATAGACAATCAGAACAACAACATCGATTACAAGATTCTTTTTGGCATCCACGACAAACCCTCCTAAAGCTTCCGAACCAGCAGCACGAGGCACACAATCAGCGCCACAGGCGCGAGCACCCAGAGGTTCAGGCTGGCGTCGCTCGCCTGGTAGTAGCGGGTGGTTAGCGTATCCCAAGCATGGCACTCAACGGATGCGCACGTCGCCTTCGGACAGACCATCTCGTGCACACCGTCAGGCTCGGGCACGTCGTCGAACCCGTGACATTCGCCGGAAGCACACCCGACGGCCGGACAAGGCGAGTCAGACGCGATGGTCTGGGGCAAACCTACCGAGGAGTCGGCAACCGACCCTGCCGCAAACACGCCGGCACCCACGATCAGAAACGCAACGATTGTCAGCAACATCTTTCTCAGCATAAGAACATCCTTTTGCGAGACAGAGGGTGTCCGCACTCCGTCAGACAAATACGGACACCCTACAAAGGAGCAAGCCGAGGCCGGGAGGGAGCTACCCGACACGCTCCAAACGAGGAAAGCTAGTGCGACTTGTTCGTCGGCTTCAGCGGCAGGTACTTCAAGCCCACCAGCATCATGAGTGCGCCGAGACCGAACATGCCAATTACCAGACCAAACTCAAGGGATGTCGGCCAGTAGACCATGCCTTGGAAAGCACCTGCCATACCATTTGACCAGTTCGTCACCGTATAAGGCGTCATGGGGCCGGCATAGTCGAGGTTTGGAATTTGGAAACCACCCACCAGCAGCTGCACGCGCTTACAGAAAATACCAACGATAGCCAACAGACTAGCGATCACGATCAGCGGGTTCGTGCGCAGCTTAGGAGCAAAGCAGATGACTGCGGCCACAGCGCACCCGATGATTTCCATCCAGAAGAAGGGAGCGAGCGAACCCGTCGTCAACATGGCCACCACTTCCACCCCACTGCCACCGGGAAAGGCAGAGGTAAGCAGATCGCAGCCGAAGAAGTACAAGTCAACCAAGATGAACGCGCCCAACATCTTGGTAAGTTTCACGATATGGGACTGATCCAGCTCCATGTAACCCACCTTACGCAGCGCGATAACCACCACGAGAACAAGGGCTACGCCGCATACGAGCGCCGACGACACAAACCAAGGGGCCAGAAGAGCCGTGTGCCAGAACTCATGTGCCTGTTGAAGGCCAAAGATCCACGCGGTCACGGAGTGCACAAGCACCGCACACACAAGGGCAATCACACTGATCGCGCGCAGTGCCACATCTGACACTTTGCCTGCTTCCGCACGAAGCGTTGCCCACAAGTACACGATCGACAAGATCAGATAGGTGCCCAATACGACGATATCCCACATGAGCGGCGAACCTAAGTTCGAGTAAACGAACAGTTCCCACAGACGAAGGGGCTGGCCAAGGTCGACGACCACGAAGCCAATGGCGAGCACGGTACAGCAGATAGACGACCACACTGCCACTTTTGAGATACCGCCGAAGCCCTTCATACCAAAGGCACGCGGCACCGAGCTAATGATGAGACCGCCAGCCGACAGACCCACAAGGAACATGAAGCAGGTGATGTAGAGGCCCCACGAGTCCATGTTACGCATGCCGGTCTGCACGAGGCCACCGGTAAGCTGCATAACCCAGAGGGCGATTCCCGCGATAGTTACTACGGCAGCTACAACGATGCCGACATTTAAGCCTTTTCCGCCAAATTTGGCAGCAGGAGCCTGAGGCGACTGTGTCGCCTGAGTGTTTTCCGACATGAGATATTCCTTTCTGCCCTAGACGAGGTAGTAGACGGAGGGGTTGGTGCCACGCTCTTCAAGTAGACGTATGTGTTCACGCTCGCCGACAAGTTTAGCCACCTCCGAGGACGAATCGTCCAAATCACCCCAAAAGCGAGCGCGAGCAGGACACACCTCGACACATGCCGGCTCTTCGTTCTTCGCAAGCTTATGCCAGCACATCGTACATTTCTCAACAACATGCCTCTGATGGTTCGGAACATCCGAAGCCCCAACCGAAAAATCAATAGTGAACTTCGGCTCTTCCCAGTTGAACGACCTCACGCCCGTATAGGGGCAGGCCGACATACACATGCGGCAGCCGATGCACTTGTCGTAGTCCTGACGAACAACCCCTGTATCAGGATCCCTATACGTTGCACCTACCGGACATACTTTTACGCAAGCAGGGTTTTCGCAATGCTGACACGCTACTGTCACGTAACTCATGGTCACCTCTGGAAATATACCCTCAGGTGTATCCATATTCTCACCGCCCTTGGTAAGGGTGCGATTCCACCACGTGCCAACCGGCAGATTATTCTCGATACGACACGCCACGGAACAGGTATGGCATCCGATGCAACGCTGCGTGTCGACAGCAAATCCATAACGCATGATTAGCCCTCCCACTTCCTGAACTCGACGCGGCTGTCATAAAACGAAGATGCCGCAGGGTATGGATCAAACTTCGGTTGCGTCATTTCCTGGTAGCTGCCTTCGATAAACTGATTCATCTGCCATCCTTTGGGAATGGAGATAACCCCCGGAGCAATCGACTCATCTACCAAGCACTTAAGAACAGCATGTCCTCGGTCGTTAAACACCTCAACGATATCTCCATCCACCACGTTACGTGCGACTGCATCTGACCCGTTAACTTTCGCGAGCGGCTCGGGATCGAGCTCGCGAAGCAAGGGTGTTTCCCACCACTGAATATGTACGCGGAATCGAGAATGTTCTTGAATGTAGACCAGGGGGTATTTTTCGGCCAAGGGGCTGTCGGAGCCAGCTTCCTCGGGAGGCCGATAATACACGATATGCTCTTTCGGCTTGCGAGCAGAAAGGTCTTGTCCCCAGTTCAAGCGCGGCTTAGGATTCTCACAGTACAGCTGAACGCGCTTCGACTCGGTGGGCAGAGGAGCACTCTTGCCCCTAATATGAGGCTTCCCCTCTTTTGTTGTAGTGAACCGAATAACCTTTTCTCTCTTTAGACGATCAAGCGTGAATTCCCGCTGTTTAGAAACCGGGTCGGTGAACAGCAGATTCATCCAGTCATCAGGCCCCCATTCCTTAGGGAAGGAAACCCCGTACCCCATTGCACGACCGATCAACCCGGCAATTTCCCACTCCGGCTTCGACTCATGCAAAGGCTCGATAGCTTTCTCGTTTATAGTCATGAACGGATTGTTGTAAGCGACCCTGACATCCTCTTTTTCGTACCACGAAGCAACAGGG
>JAEWYG010000102.1 GCA_023395755.1 Actinomycetes bacterium
GGGCACTGATCATTATTATGCCGAGCTGCCCGACAGCGAATTGGAGCGCCTCGGCATCAAGCCTTATGTACCAGGAGGTGCCATCATATGAGCAACCAGGAGCACATAATCGATCAGGATGCACCCGTGCAAGTACCGCCAGTCTCTGTTGCTCCAGATGCAGCACCGAGGGCAGACGAACCCACGCCTATTATTTTCCTTGACGATATTCGCGTGACATTCAAAACGCGTACGGGATCGCTGCTCCACCCCAATAGAGTACAGGCCGTAAAAGGGCTCACCTTAAAGCTTATGCCAGGCGAAACGCTAGGCATTGTAGGTGAATCGGGTTGCGGTAAGTCCACTACAGCAAACGTCATGTGCGGCTTACAGGCCCCCACTTCCGGCAAGGTATACTTCAAAGGAACTGACGTAACAAAACGATCTGCCGACATGCGCAAGATTATTGGACGCGTAATCTCGGTCGTATTCCAAGACCCAGCCACCGCTCTTAACGCCCGCATGAGCGTACATGACCAGCTGCTAGATCCGCTGAAGGTACACAAGATAGGCGATAATGCTTCGCGCGAGAAACGTGTGTTGGAACTTATTGAGATGGTCGGACTGCCGAATTCGGTGCTTGATGCACTTCCCGGCCAGCTTTCCGGCGGACAGCGACAACGCGTTGCCATCGCTCGCGCCTTATCGCTTTCACCCGACGCCATCATTGCCGACGAGCCCACCAGCGCGCTTGATGTATCAGTACGTGCGCAAATACTGAACTTGCTGATGGATCTTAAGCGCGATCTAGGGCTTTCGATGGTATTCATCAGCCATGACATTCAAACGGTGCGCTACATATCAGACCGCATTATTGTTATGAACGCTGGCCAGGCCGTAGAACGCGGTATGGCAGAACAGGTGTTCGCTAACCCACAGCATGTCTACACGAAACTACTGCTTGGCGCCGCTCCTTCCCTGCTGCATCCCGATTTAGGCAGGTAGCACAGCTTATCGTTGTTTTGGCCCGAGTCGTATGGCTCGGGCCGTTTTTCTCTTGCGCGCTTTTCTTGTGAGCGCTCCGAGGTGTTCGTTGACGACAAGCACCTCGGCACCTACAGTTTTCACGAACCGATTCACAACATGGAAAGAGGCTTACCACTTATGACCGATTCACCGTTTCGCGGCGTTATCCCGCCGGTAGTTATTCCCCTAGACGAAAAACGCCAACTCGACCTCGAGGCGTTTGAGCGCTCTATCAATCGTATGATCGATGCCGGCGTGGACGGCTTGTTCTTTTTGGGTTCCAGCGGCGAGGTAGCCTTCCTTACCGACGCGCAGCGCTACCATGTACTGCAGGAGGCTGTATCCATCGTGAACGGGCGCGTGCCGGTTCTGGCAGGCATCATCGACATGGAAACACTGCGCGTAGTCGACCAGGCAAAGCGTGTCAGCGGCTACGGTGTTGATGCGCTTGTTGCCACAGCTCCGTTTTATGCGCTAGGCGGCCCCAAGGAAGTCGAACGCCACTTCTGCGCCATTCGCGAGAACACCGACCTACCTCTGTTCGCTTACGACCTACCCGTGTGCGTACATACGAAGCTTGATCCCACCATGCTGGTGCGTCTGGGCAAGAGTGGTGTACTTCAGGGCGTAAAGGATTCGTCGGGCGACGATGTTAGTTTCCGCTGGCTTTTATTGGAAAACGAGGATGAAGGCCATCCTTTGCAACTGCTTACCGGTCATGAGGTCTGCGTCGACGGAGCATACTTGGCTGGCGCAGATGGCGCCGTGCCGGGCCTTGCAAACCTCGATCCGGTAAGTTATGTGGAGCAATGGCATGCCGCTCAGGCAGGCGACTGGCAGCGCGTAAAGGAGATCCAGGACCATCTGGCACGTCTCATGTTCCTTACCCGCGGCGTGAAGGCTACAGTGGGCTTCGGCGCTGGTGTGGGAGCGTTTAAGACAGCGCTTTGGCAAATGGGCGTATTCAACACCAATCAGATGCGCGAGCCCGTGCAGCCACTAGAAGGCGAAGATGTAGAGACAATCGCAGCCGTATTAAAGGGCGCGGGTCTCATGGATATCGACACCCCCATTCGCTAGCAGTGCGTTCATGGACATCAACTATCCATGCACAGTTGCTGCCTTCGACGTAGGCGGCACAAAGATGGCGGGGGCACTCGTACACTACCCCGCTGCCAATATAGCCCCGACGATCGAGGCCGTATCTAGCGTTCCAACAGAAGCGCGACGCGGAGGTAAGGCTGTACTCGAAACACTGCTTGACCTTGTTGCCGACATTGTTTTTCACGCAAAAGGGTCCTTAACTGGCATTGGTGTGGGAACGGCCGGATGCGTTGATGTACACACAGGTAGTATCGCTTTTGCAAATGACCTTATGCCTGGATGGACTGGCCAACCCGTAGCAAAATACTTGCGCACGTCGTTTAATAAACCAGTAGCCGTACTCAATGATGTGAAGGCTCATGCGCTTGGTGAAGCCCGCTGGGGTGCCGCGCGAGGAGCGCAGAACTGCCTCGTTATCGCCGTTGGCACCGGGCTTGGCGGCGGCATTATTGCAGATGGTCGTATACTGCTGGGCTCACGCGGATTCGCCGGAGAATTGGGACGCACGCCATGCCCCGATACGTATGGCAAGCAGCGTACATGCGGCCCAGCCAGTGATCTAGAGTCCATTGCTGCTGGCAGCGGTATCGAAACCCGTTATGCTGCAGTTACCGGCGAGCATCTCACTGGCGAAGAGATTTCCCGTCGCGCCGCAAATGGCGAAGAACCTGCACGGCGTATCATTCGAGAGGCCGGATTAGTTTTAGGCGAAGCTATCGCCAGCTGGGCCGATTTACTTGATCCTGAGTTTATCGTACTTTCCGGGTCGGTGTGCAACGCCGGCCCAACTTGGCGTACAGCAGTGCACGAGGGATTCGATAAGCAGGCCCCTCCCATCATGCGCGAACTGCCCATTGTCGATGCCGCGCTCGGCAGCCGAGCTCCGCTTATCGGGGCCGCTGAATATTTGCTCGATTCCCGGAAAGGACAATCATGACCGATCCTTTAATTAATAAGCTTGAGGGTAAGCTTATTGTTAGCTGTCAAGCGTATCTGGGCGAGCCGCTCCGTCACCCCGAAACCATGGCTCAAATGGCACACGCCGCCGAACTGGGTGGCGCCGCCGCCATCCGGTGTCAAGGTCTGTCCGACATCTCGGCCATCAAAGGGCGGGTGGATATTCCCGTAATCGGTCTTTGGAAAGAAGGGCACGAGGGTGTCTATATCACGCCCACCCTGCGCCACGCGCAGGCCTGTATCTCCGCTGGCTGTGACGTGGTAGCTCTTGATGCCACCGGCCGTCCTCGCCCCGATGGAAGAACGTTTGAGCAAACGGTTGAGGCTTTGCGAGGAGAGACCCTTATCATGGCAGATTGCGGCAGCATGAAAGACGTAGAACGCGCCCTTGATGCTGGCTGCAATATTGTATCAACGACCCTCGCAGGCTATACCAACGACCGCCCTAAGACCGACGGACCCGATTTGGAATTCCTGCGTGAAGCTGTAGCCTTAGCAGATAAGGTACCTGTGTTCTGCGAAGGACGTATCCACACGATCGACGACGCAAAGGCTGCCATGGACGCAGGAGCGTTCGCTCTCGTGGTAGGCACCGCCATTACGCATCCAACGTCGCTCACTTCTTGGTTTGCAGGGGCTATCGGGTAACGCTTTCCGATCTATTCGACAGCCCCTCGCCCCTCACTTCCTAAAGCAATTTGCCACGAAGGATCACCTGTTTAACCGATAGATCCTGGCCAAGGATTACGGCATCGGCGGGATAGCCAGGCAAAAGACTTCCCGCCTCCCCTTCGACACCAATAGCACGGGCAGGATTTATGGTTGCTGCCTTCACGGCGCTTTCAAGCGGAATACCGGCCTCAATTACCGCCCATTGCAAGCAAGAAGCCAAATCGGTCACCGAACCAGCCAATGTCCCGCTGGCAAGTGTTGCCGCGTTACCGCGTACCACAACGTTCTGCCCACCCAAATCGTAATTGCCATCTTCAAGACCAGCGGCACGCATGGTGTCGCTCACAAGAATGATACGATCGTCACCAAACAACGTGAAAGCCATCCTTACCATGGCGGGATGGATATGTATACCGTCAGCAATAAGTTCGGCAGTTACTTCATCGTTTTCAAAGGCAGCAGCGATGGGACCCGGCTCGCGATGATGTAAACTCGGCATAGCATTATACAAATGGGTGATCTGTCGGGCACCTCGCCGCAAGGCTTCGGCAGCACAATCATAATCGGCGGCGGTATGCGCGAGAGAAACACGCACCTTTCCCGCCATTTCATCGATAAATTCCAAAGCACCTTCTGCTTCAGGAGCAATGTCTACAAGCTTCACCAAACCACGAGCAGCCTCCTGCAAGCGACACATCATGCCCACATCAGGCACTTGAACATAAGCAGGATTCTGTGCGCCTATCTTATTAGGAGAGATAAACGGCCCCTCCATGTTAATGCCAACAAGGCGAGCCTCGTCGTCCGCAGGATGATGAGCAGATGCCACGGACAAAATATGAGCAAGAGTAGTTTCGGGATACGTCATAGTAGCAGGACAGATAGAGGTTACGCCGCGTTGTGCCTCATGCCGTGCGATAGTTGAAAGAGCCTCGTCGGTACCGTCACAAAGATCAGCACCGCAGCAACCGTGAAAGTGCACATCCACTAAACCAGGAATTACATAACAACCCGCCGCATCGATAATCTCGCCATCGATCGACACCGCACCAATCACCTCAACAAATTTATCCTGATTAATGAAGAGATCGCGAGCAGTAAAGTTCTTTCCATCGAATACGCTTCCTCCAACAATACGCATGTAAAACTCCTTCCTTTTGTGCCCATTCTCCCATCTTGGGCAAAAGAAAAATAGGGCCTCCACGAAGCTTGCAGAGGCCCTAAGCACTCACAGTGCCTTCACTACTTAGATGCGTAAACTAGATCTCGCCGTTACAAAGCTCTCCAGCGGCCGGGTCAACAATAACCGTGACATTCTGATGAAACTGCAGGATAGAAGCAGGTACCTGCGGAGTTACCGGCCCAAAAAACGCCTGCTTGACAATTTCAGCTTTGTGAGAGCCCTCCACAACCACCAGCACAGAACGCGCAGCCATGATAGTGCCGATGCCCATAGTGTAGGCCTGCCGGGGCACATCATCAATGCAGTCAAATAGTCGGCTGTTAGCCTCGATAGTACTCTGAGTAAGATCAACACAGTGTGTCATGACGGGAAAGGTATCCTCGGGCTCGTTGAAACCAATATGACCGTTCGGACCGAGACCCAAGAGTTGCAGATCAATGCCACCCGCAGCAACAATATCCTTTTCATAGGCAGCACACACGGCATCCGCATCGGGGTTAAAACCCTCTGGCACATGTGTACAAGATTTATCAATATCCACGTGATCAAACAAGTGCTTCTTCATGAAGTAGCGGTAACTCTGATCGTGCTCGGGGGCAAGTCCACGATACTCGTCAAGATTAAAGGTGGTTACACCGGCGAAACTCACCTTACCCTGCGCACAATCCTGAACAAGGTTGGCATACAAGCCGATAGGGGTCGTACCCGTAGCTAGACCCAACACACAATTCGGATCGGCCTGCAGGTATGCAGCAATGTGGTCAGCCGCACGACGACTCATGTCTTCGGTGCTCTCGGCGATGACAAACTCCATAGAACCTCTTTTCTCTCAGAACACACAACACTGAAGTTTTTACGATAACGTGAAGAAATTATCTCCGTATTCTTATTTAGCAAAATCAAGAAAGCTTACGTCCAGAACTGAGCTGTTTCCACAATGTTTTGATACGCCCAGGGATACGCATCGGAGAACCAGCCCGTCTCGGGAACAAAGCACAAAAGCATACTGTATAGCACCGAAAGAACTACCAGTATTAACAAAACCCGCATCAGCAGATTGGCCGTAGAAGAACCTGGTTCTAAATTCTCGTTCACAATAAACACCAGCAGCACTACCGCCGCTAAGAACATAAAACTAAAATCGGCGTAATAGCGTTGCAAAATACCCGCCACTTCCGCATCCATAATGGCCAGCAGTACCCCTGAAACCAGCAGCACCACAATGACACCCATAATGGTACGCGTAGAACGCTGAGCGAGGCGCAGGCCTAAAATGCGCTTAGCAAACGGCAACACCCACAACACAGGCAGGCATGCAAGAATACCGCCAAACGTAACCTCTTTGATTGTCTGCCCCATATAGGTGGTGTCAAAAGGTGCCGGCTGAATATAAGGGAATACACCCGACACGCAGGGTGGCTGCAAGAAGTACGAGAACAAAGCTGGTGCTAAGCGACCGATATTCCATCCCCGCTTGGTCATGTCATTCACCGTGAGGTTGTAGTTTGCGCCAAAGTCGGCAAGCGCCCCAAAACGTGCGTAATTATATCCCATAAGTCCCGCTGCCACCACCACATAAGGTGCCACGAGGCAAGCGAACTCGCGCGCACCACGAGGCGTAAACAACCGTTTCTTCGTAATATACATACGCCAAAACAAAGGGAATGCTACTAATGACAACACAATAAGCTGGGGGCGACACCCCACAACTAAAGCCATGCAAAGCGAACCCAACAAATACCACTTCTCAGGATGCCTCGCCGCACGTCCCTTCATCCAAAAGTATAGACCCCATACAGAAAACGCCAGGCCAAGCATAATAGGTAGCGAATAAAACGTCGGAAATTTCAGTAGATAAAGAATGCCGCAACAAACTACCAGCGGTATTTGCAGCAGGAGATACAACCCTAAGCTAACTCGCTTAAAATGATAGCGGGCAAACCGGTCAAGCAACGCCGAACAGCCCAGCACAAAGGCGATACAGGCTAAAAGTACCCCGATTGCAGTAGGAAAACTGGTTCCTGTCAACAAATAGAATGGCAAATAAAACAGAACGACCGGTACTACACCGAAATAGACATAATAGTGACCATCATGATAAGCAACGTCAAACAGATAAGGCTCACCTGTTGCCTTCTGTGCCTCGTCGCGAGCACCCTTATCATAGGGGTCCGACATGTCTTTAAGCCACTGCGGCGGCTCTTCTTCAAGATAGAGCTTGCCGTGTGCCATAGCCTTTGCTAACTCAGCATACTGCTGCGCGTTTTCGCCTCCCACCTCAAAGGTGTTCACTAAGCTCTTACCATCCCAGGAACCGCTGTTGTAGTCTTTTGTAGCAACGCCCACCAAGTTTGAGCCCATGAACAAAAACGTCGTCATAAGCCACACTTCAATGACAACGGTAGCGATAATGGCCACTTTTGACTTCTTAGGTTCCGCAACCATGCCAATGCGATAAATAGCCGAGCGCGGGCGGAATGCAAACCCCAGCAGCAAGATACCCGCCACCGCGGTAAAGCGCGTTGTGTTGAAATCAAAGGGATGGCGAGCATTGATGGCGATATCTGAAAGTTTAATGGGATAGTTCACATTGTCGCCTGTGATCTCGATTTTCAGATTATCCACGAGACCAGTAGTGTTCAGATTAATATACTCACTTTGATCCGATAATGTGGATACGCCCACATCAGGTACCCCAACTGTATATTCAGTGGAGTCAAAATAGGTATGGTGAGCGTCGTCGGTAAACTGAATCTTAACCGTCAACTCTTGCGCTGGCTGTCGGTAGTCGAAATTTAACCAGAGATTACGTACCTTCGCATTGAGGTTCGAGAATTCGAGGGTATGGTTAACAGCGGTAAGCTTATACTGCTCATCCACAGTCTCCTGTAGGTTCAGTTTTCCGTTTAGGTTGATAGTGTTATAGCTTGCCGTTGCAAAATAGTTAAAGTTAAAGAGGAAAATCTCCAACAGAAGCGCTATGGCAAGGAGACCGATTATCCACTTCGCTAGGTGCTTGACGGTATGACGATGCCCGCGCATGAAGCGCTGGTAGACATAAGCTATGTTCTGGCGGACGGTAGGCATACTGGTAAAGAATTATAGTGGATAGCAACAGCAATAACGACTGCGATTTACTAACCGCAGCAAAGGGACCACGGAGAGCCATTAATAACGAAAGGCGCCGTAGCGCCTTTCGTATCAGTTAACGCGCAAGAACTACAGGTGGAGAGCCTGCTTTACATCGGCGTACACGACATCGGCATCACGATCACCGTCAATGGACACCAACAGGTCACAACCACGATAATAGTCGATCAGCGGCGATGTAGACCTTTCGTACACGTCAAGGCGATTGCGTACCGTGGCCTCATTATCGTCGTCGCGCTGATACATTTCGCCACCACACTTCGGGCAGGTAGCATCCGTGGCTGTACCGATACAGCCACAGTCTCGACACATACGACGCGAGGTAAGACGCTTCACAATAACCTCGGAATCCACGTCGATAAGCAGCGCCGCATCGAGAGGACGACCCAGCTTGGAAAGCTCAGCATCGAGAGCAACCGCCTGAGCGGATGTGCGCGGGAATCCGTCGAGTATGAAGCCTTTTTCGGTGTCAGGATCTTGCAAACGCTCGGTTACCAGCCCAATGATGACATCATCTGGCACCAAGTCGCCAGCATCCATGTAAGACTTCGCCTTCTTACCCAGCGGCGTACCAGCCTTAACAGCAGCTCGCAGCATGTCACCCGTCGAGATGTGCGGCGTACCGAACTCCTCGACCAGCTTGGCTGCCTGCGTGCCCTTACCGGCTCCCGGCGCCCCCAACAAAACGATATTCATAATGAAATTTCCTTTCGACATACTTTCGATGGCCGTATTGTATCAAACCCCTACCCTCTCCGTTCACTTTTCGACAGAAAGAGTGCTCCCTTTAAATTACGAGTTGCGACAGCCTAACCTCATTAGAAAATCTTTTGACCATGCGGTTGACAATAGATAAGCCACTTATTTGAACAACCCAACCAGCTAACGACAGATACACTCACAACCATATGCACACTGAACGCAGGATTAGATATCTCGACACCACGAGGCCCTACCTGCACCAATACTTCAATACACACAAACAAAAAACTCGAAAATAGTGCGAGCACCTCAACCCTACAAAACGTAAGAGGGCGACCCCAAGGCCGCCCTCTTACGTTTTGTTCTTACATACTTATTTAAAGAACCCGTCATAATTATGCATCTTCAATTGACTCTCAACTTTACTCATAGTATCGAGGGCAACGCCAATCATAATAAGAATTGACGTACCTCCAAATGCCTGAATAAGCGTATTTCCAGTAAAGAAGAAAATAATGGACGGAACCACGGCAATGGCGGCTATAAAGATGCCACCCGGCAGCGTCACGCGATGCAACACATTCTTAATGTATGTCACCGTAGCCGTTCCAGGTCGTACACCGGGAATAAAGCCACCCTGCTTGCGCAGGTTATCAGCTGTTTCGTCCGGATTAAACACCATCGACGTATAGAAGTACGCAAAGAAAACAATAAGCAACACCGTAAGAATCCAGTTAATCCAACCCGACGACATCGCGTTGGCCACATTTGTAAGCCAGCCAATGTTAAACAAGGCAGCGATCTGAGCCGGAAAATAAATCAAGCAGCTGGCAAAGATAATGGGAATAACGCCTGCGGCGTTTACCTTCAACGGAATATAAGTCGACTGTCCGCCCATCATCTTACGTCCCTGCACACGCTTTGCATAGTTCACAGGGATACGACGCTGAGCGCGCTCCACAAAGATAATGGCAGGAATACAAGCCAAAACGACCACAACAATGAGCGCCGTAATGGCAATACCCATGCCTAGGTCGGCCTGTAGGTTGACAGACGAGAAAATAGCACTCGGCACACGAGACACAATACTTACAAAGATGATAAGCGACATGCCGTTACCAATGCCGCGTTGCGTGATAAGCTCACCCATCCACATAATGAATGCAGTACCGGCCACAAGGGTAAACACAACAATAATGTCGGTCAAAACCTCGGGAACGGCCGAGCTGAACACAACGCCGTACGCCGGCGACTTGAACAAGAACAGGTAGCCCACCGCATTGATCAAACCCAAGCCCAGCGTTAGGTAACGAGTAACCTGTGTGATCTTCTTGCGGCCCGTCTCACCTTCCTTCGCCCAGCGGCCTACTGCAGGGATAACTCCCTGCATAAGCTGCATGATGATGGATGCGGTAATATACGGCATAATGCCTAACGAGAACACCGAGAAGTGCGACAACGCACCACCCGTAAACAAGTCAAGCATCGTCATGGACACACCCGAGTCCGTGAACGAGTCAGCGAACGCCTTGAAGGGAATGCCAGGAACCGGAATATACGCACCAAAGCGATACAGCGCAAGAATAGCCAGCGTGAAAAATATCTTCTTACGCAGCTCCGGTACCTTAAACGCGTCAATGAGAGAGCTTAGCAAGGCTCTTCGACCTTTCCTCCGGCTGCTTCGATTTTCGCCTTAGCCGAAGCAGACACCTTGTCGACCTTAATCGTAAGGGCCTTAGTCACCTCGCCGTCGCCCAGCACCTTTACCAGCGCATCGGCGTGCTTGATAATACCCTTAGCCTTCAGGCTTTCGCCATCAACCACATCGCCAGCCTCGAAGTTTTCCTCAAGACGGCCTACGTTTACCGGTAAATACTCCACATGGTTGATGTTCTTGAAACCAGGAAGCTTCGGCAGACGACGCGCAAGCGGGGTCTGACCGCCTTCAAAACCAGTGCCCTTGGTGCCACCAGCGCGGGACCCCTGACCGTTCATGCCGCGGCCGGAAGTCTTACCAGTACCAGAACCGTTACCACGACCGACGCGCTTACGGGCCTTGGTAGAACCTTCAGCCGGCTTAAGATCCTTCAACTCCATGATATAACTCCTTTTAGTCGCATGCGGACCATTCCGGCCCGTGCTGGCAGCTCGCCGCCAGCTAACTTCCTGAAGCGTTTTTACCCTATGCAAAAACGCCATCACGCCGCTCAAGGCGGCGATGATTTTCAATCGCTTATGATAGCATGCGCCACCCGAAGGCAGCGCATGCTTCTTAAGCAAATATTAGATTTCTTCGACCTTTACAAGGTGCTTTACCTTGAAAACCATGCCGCGAACACACTCATTGTCCACTTGGTCGACCGAACGATTAATCTTTCCCAGACCCAGCGCGCGCAAGGTTGCCGCCTGGTCGCCCTTGTAGCCAATAGGGCTTTTTACCTGGGTGAGGCGCAGCGTCTTCTTTGCGTCAGACATTACTTCTGCTCCTTCCAACCAAAGATCTTTGCCACCGACGTATCACGACGGGCAGCAACCTGCTCGGGGCTCTCCATGTTCTTGAGACCCTCAGCGGCAGCCTTCACGATATTCATCGCATTATTAGTACCAAGCGACTTCGTGAGGACATCGGTCACACCAGCTAGCTCCATAACCGCACGTACTGGACCGCCAGCGATAACGCCAGTACCCGGTGTTGCCGGCTTGATAAGAACACGACCAGCACCAAACACGCCCATAATCTCGTGCGGCAACGTCTTCTCAGCCGTCAATGGCACGGTGAACATGTTCTTCTTTGCGTCTTCGACGCCCTTCTTGATGGCGATAGGCACTTCCTGCGACTTACCCATGCCAACACCTACGCGTCCGTTGCCGTCACCGACAACAACCAGTGCGGTCAGCGCGAAGCGACGACCACCCTTAACGACCTTGGACACGCGATTGATATAAACGACGCGCTCCTGAAGCTCGGGAACCCCGGCGTCGTTTTGCTGTTTGTTACGAGCCATAAGTTATAACCCCTTCTAGAATTTCAGGCCGGCTTCACGAGCGGCATCGGCCAAAGCCTGCACACGCCCGTGATACAGATGTCCGCCACGGTCAAATACGACCTCGGTGACACCGGCATCCTGCGCCTTCTTACCGACGATCTCGCCCAAAGCGATAGCACCTTCGACGGTCGCACCGTTCTTGCCGGTGGCCTTGAAGTCAGGGCCAAGTGTGGAAACGGCGCACATGGTGGTATGTGCAACGTCGTCCACGAGTTGAACGTACATATTACTGTTGCTGCGCGTGACGCACAGACGGGGACGGGCCGGCGTTCCGGAAATCTTACCGCGTACGCGGCGATGGCGGCGAGCCAACCCGGCTTGTTTCTTCTGAAGCTTGTCCATGATAATCCCTTCGATCTCAAACCGTGATGTGGGCTTTTAGCCTAGTCGCCCTTGGCTGCCTTGCCCAGCTTACGACGAACCTGCTCGCCTTCATAGCGAATACCTTTGCCCTTATAAGGCTCGGGCTTACGCCACTTGCGAATGTTCGCCGCCACCTGTCCGACCTGCTCTTTGCTCGGGCCGGAGACGATAATCTCGGTCTGGCTCGGGACTTCGAACGTAATGCCTTCCGGCGCAACAACAAGCACCGGATGGGAGAAGCCGAGCTGCATCTCGATATCCTTACCCTTGAGTGCAGCACGATAGCCAACACCCACGAGTTGAAGCTTCTTTTTGAAGCCCGTCGAGGTGCCCTCGACCATATTTGCAATAAGCGTACGAACGAGTCCGTGATAGGCCTTAGCCTCGCGGGTGTCGTCGGGACGCTCGACGAGGATGTCATCACCCTCGCGCTTGATGATCATGATTTCGGGAAAGCTGCGAGTGAGCTCACCCTTCGGGCCCTTTACCGTCACCGTGGTGCCGTCGATGGTGACATCGACGCCGGCAGGAACGGTAATGGGCTGTTTGCCGATACGAGACATATCTTATTCCCTCCCTTTCCTACCAGACGTAGGCGATAACCTCGCCGCCAACGCCCTTTTTACGAGCATCGCGGTCGGTCATCACACCGAGGCTTGTAGAGATAATTGCGGTACCGAGGCCGCCCAACACGCGGGGCAGCTCGTCCTTGCCAGCGTAAATACGCAGGCCCGGCTTCGAGATACGCTTAATACCACGGATGGTTTTAGCCTTCTTCTCGCCGTACTTGAGCACGATCTCCAGCGACGCGCGGGGCTCGCCCTCTACGACGTCATAACGCTGAATATAGCCCTCTTCTTGCATGATACGAGCTATCTCGACAAGCTTCTTGCTGGACGGCATAGAAACCGTCTGCTTGCCGGCAGAGTTTGCGTTACGCACACGCGTAAGCATATCTGCAATGGGGTCGGTCATGGTCATGGTGTTTCTCCTTTGGTCCGTGATGAGCCACACGCACGGTTCGTCGGCGCCCATAACGCCTCCGCCTTCTACGCGGGCACACCCTTGAGCGCGCTTTAGTCTTGGCGATTTACCACGAAGACTTGGTCACGCCGGGCAGTTCGCCTTTGTTGGCCAGTTCGCGCAAGCACACGCGGCACAGACCAAACTTGCGGTAATAGGCGCGGGGACGTCCGCAACGCGTGCAGCGATTGTGCTGGCGCGTCGAGAACTTTGGCTCGCGCTTGGCCTTGGCGATCATCGATTTCTTAGCCATGCAAATCCTTCTTTCCTATCCTCGACCCGCACGAGAATGCGGGTGCAAGTTCAAACGGGGCGGGCACAAGAACTACTTGTCCTTGAACGGGAAGCCGAGCGCGGTAAGCAGCGCGTGAGCATCTTCGTTGTTGCCGGCAGTCGTTACAACCGTAATATCCATACCACGCGTACGGTCGATCTTGTCGTAGTCGATCTCCGGGAAGATCAGCTGCTCCGTAATGCCAAACGTGTAGTTGCCGCGGCCATCAAAGCTCTTCGGCGAAATACCGCGGAAGTCGCGTACACGAGGCAACGCGGTAGCCAAAAGGCGATCCATAAACTCCCACATGCGGTCACCACGCAGCGTGACCTTACAACCAATAGCCTGGCCTTCACGCAAATGGAAACCGGCAATAGACTTGCGAGCACGCGTGACGCAGGGCTGCTGCCCGGTGATGGTGCGCATATCGGCAATAGCGGCGTCAAGCAGCTTCGAATCGGCTGCCGCGGCACCAACGCCCATGTTCACAACGATCTTCTCGACACGCGGAACTTGGTTGATATTTTTGATACCCAGATCGGCCTCAAGTTTGGGCACAATCTCGGTTTGGTACTTTTCTTTCAAGCGAGGAGCCATGGTACGTTCCTTTCGATGAATTAAACGCAAGATTTCCGACCCTGCGTCCCTTGCCACCGAAGCAGCAGGGGTCATATTACTACGAGTTCCGTCGGCCGCGAGGCCGACGGAACAAAACTACTTAATGTCCTTGCCGCACTTCTTGCAAACGCGGACCTTCTTACCTTCTTCATCGCGCTTGTGACCAACGCGCGTAGCCTGCTTACACTCCGGACACACCAGCATAACGTTGGACACATGGATCGGTGCCTCCACCGTCGAAATGCCACCCTGGGGGTTTTGCTGGGTGGGACGCATGGCCTTCTTGATGATGTTAACTTTCTCCACCACCACGCGTTCCTTCTGCGGAAGCGCGCGCAGTACGACTCCCTCTTTACCCTTATCCTTACCGGATAGGACCTTGACGTGATCGCCTTTTTTGATATTCATACCACTCATTTTACGCACACCTCCCTTACAGCGTTTCCGGTGCCAAAGACACAATCTTCATGTACTTCTTGTCACGAAGCTCACGTGCAACGGGCCCAAAGATACGGGTGCCGCGCGGAGCGCCGTCATTGTTGATCAGCACGCAGGCGTTCTGGTCGAACTTGATGTAGCTGCCGTCAGCGCGACGAACTTCTTTCTTCACGCGCACGACGACGCAGCGCACCACTTCGCCCTTCTTCACGTTGCCGTTGGGCATCGCTTCCTTAACGCTGCAGATGATCACGTCACCGAGGCCCGCATAACGGCGCTTGGAGCCGCCCAGGACCTTGATGCACTGCACCTTGCGAGCGCCGGAGTTATCGGCCACCGCGAGCATGGTTTGCATCTGAATCATTGCTATAACCTAACTTTCCTCGTTCGAGCATGCATGCGAACACGCAGGCTATTTGGCCTTTTCCACAATCTCGATCAAGCGCCAGCGCTTCATCTTAGACAGCGGACGCGTCTCCATGATGCGCACCGTGTCGCCGACACCGGCAGCATTCTCTTCATCATGGGCATGGAACTTCTTGGTGGATGTCATCATCTTGCCGTACACCGGATGGGGCTTACGCTCCTTCACCTGTACAACGCACGTCTTATCGTTGACGGCGCTCACCACGACGCCCTGGCGGACCTTGCGGGAGTTACGATCTTCACTCATTAGTATTCTCAACCTTACCTTTCCGCGCTTAGGCGTTCAGCTCGCGAGCACGCATCTCGGTCTGAATGCGGGCAATTTCCTTCTTGACCTGACCCACGCGGGCGGTGTTGTCGAGCTGGCTTGTAGCCATCTGGAAGCGCAGATTGAAAAGCTCCGCGCGAGCTTCTTTGAGTTTCGCCTGCAAATCGTCGGCAGAAAGCTCACGGATCTCTGCTGCTTTCATTTACTCCTGCCCTTCCGTTTCCTTGGAAACAATCTTGCACTTGATGGGCAACTTATTGACGGCGAGACGAAGTGCTTCCTTCGCGG
>JAEWYG010000124.1 GCA_023395755.1 Actinomycetes bacterium
CTTGTATCAACTTTAGCGGATAGGCATGTTGACACATGGTTTCGCGTCATGTATATCCAGCCAGAAGGCCTAACCAATGAACTTCTCGATGCTGTAGCTGCCCATGCCAACGTATGCAACTACTTCGATATTCCATTTCAGCATGTTGATGCTGATATCCTTAAGGCTATGAACCGTACTGGCTCGGGTGCGGAGTTTCACGATCTGATTGCTCGGGTTCGTACGCGCATTTCCGATGCAACATTGCGGACAACTCTCATCGCTGGATTTCCGGGTGAGACCGATGATCAGTTCGAGGACCTTTGCACTTTTGTTGAGGAAGCAGATCTTGACTACATCGGCGTGTTCTCCTATTCGCGTGAAGAAGGAACAAGGGCGTATCATTTAGAGAATCAGGTGGATGACGACGAAAAGGCAGATCGCGCTCAGCGTTTGCGCGATTTAGCAGATGCTGTATGTACACCACGTATCGCTGCGCGTATCGGATGCAGTATGGACATACTGGTTGAAGGGCATGAGGAAGATGGTCAGTTGTTTGGGCGTGCCATGTGTCAGGCACCCGAAGTTGATGGTGTTACCTATCTTGATCAGGGAAAAGTCGGAGATGTTCGCAGTGTAGTTATCGTGGATACGCTACTCTACGAAATGGAAGGTGCGTGATCGGCCACATGCAAACGTCTGGCCAGGTAAAACCTACTCCTGCAAATAAGCTATGGACGCCAGCCAACGTTGTCACGCTCGTGCGTATCTGTTTGGTGCCATTGTTTGTCGTGGCTCTTATTAGCCCTTGGCCAGAATGGTTCGGGCTACACGAAGATCTCGACGGAGCGAAAAGCCTTATTGCAGCAGGCATATTTATTATCATATCGTGCACTGATTGGCTGGACGGTTATTTGGCTCGCAGTCGCGGAGAGGTAACCGACTTCGGTAAGTTTATGGACCCACTTGCCGATAAAATACTTGTGACTGCAGCATTACTGGCCCTCGTTGAGCTAGGAGCACTGCCGAGCTGGGTTGTTTTGGTTATATTAGCACGTGAGTTTATTGTTTCAGGAGTGCGTATGGTGGCCGCCAGCGAAGGCGTGGTTATCGCCGCAAGCTGGTATGGTAAATTCAAGACCGTGTTCCAGATGATAGCAATCGTGCTGTTTACCGTTAAAGATAGTCACATGGTTGGCAGTGTGCATGCCGCATTCTCCGATTGGATGTGGTTGCTTAGCTGGAGTGTCATGATTATCGCTTTGGTGCTTACGGTTGTGTCGATGCTGGATTACATTGCCAAAGCGCGTCATTTAATTGGCTTCATGCCGAAGGGTGCCTACAAAAGAAACTCGAGTGGCGAAACGTCAATAAATAATAGGGAAGCGTTGGCGGTCGAAACATCTCAACTGAAAAACGAAGACTTAGCTGCAATTGCCCCTGAAGCACTAGAAGATCTTGCTTGTGATGTGTTGCAAGCTTTAAGCAGAGCAGGGAAGAGTATCGGCACAGCCGAGAGCCTAACAGGTGGTCTTATTGCCGCAACTCTTACCGAGGTGCCGGGAAGTTCCGAAGTAGTACGCGGAGCGGTGGTAAGTTACGTAAACGAAGTAAAACAAGAGCTTCTTGGCGTAGACCATGAAACATTAGCACGAACAGGTGCGGTAAGCGAGGAAACAGCGCGGGCTATGGCCGAGGGGGCGCGACGCGATCTGGGCGCTGATGTGGCGGTGGCGGTTACCGGCATCGCCGGTCCCAGTGGTGCTGAAGAGGGTAAACCGGTTGGCACGGTATGGATTGGCCTCGCCAATAGTAGCGAAACGACCGCTCGACAGTATTGCTTTGCGGGCAATCGCGCGCAGGTTCGTTTTCAGACGGTTCGAGCGGCGCTCGATCTTGTAAGTGAGTCTTTAGAATAGGTAAGTTATCATTTTTTGGGAGGCTTACTTTTATTATTCGTCATCATATACCTCAATAACAAAACACATTTCATGCGCTGTCATTGAGGTATCAAATTTTCTCTTAAAGATGTCGAACTTTGCTAGAACTGTGTCTTTGTTTGTTGGCAACTTTGCTGGAAACTCGTAAGCTTCCGGTTGCAATTTAAGGACACTTATACGGTTGATTTGTAAGGTTGCGGGGATATGCTTTCCTTAATAAATTGCGGAACAAATCTTGACATACAAACATTTGTACGCATAATGGTATATACCGGAATTAAACCGCGTACGCTCGGGAAGAGAAGGATCATGAACGACGAAAAATCCAAGATGCTCAAGCTAACAACCGATCAAATTGAATCTAAGTTTGGCCAGGGTGCCATAATGAAGCTCGGTGAAGATGGTAAAAACCTCAATATTGGGGTTATTCCCACAGGTTCATTGCCGCTTGATGCAGCGCTTGGTATAGGCGGAGTGCCCCGTGGTCGTATTATTGAAGTATATGGTCCCGAGTCAAGCGGCAAAACAACGCTTGCGCTTCAGATTTTAGCTGAAGCGCAAGCTATGGGTGGTATTGCTGCCTTTATCGACGCTGAACATGCTCTCGACCCTGTTTATGCAGCACGATTAGGAGTGGATATCGATGAAGTCTTGGTCTCTCAACCTGACACCGGTGAGCAAGCACTTGAGATTTGCGATATGCTTGTGCGATCAGGGGCTATCGACTGTGTTGTTATTGACTCGGTAGCTGCTCTCGTTCCTCGCGCTGAAATTGAAGGTGAGATCGGAGATACAACCGTTGGCCTGCAGGCGCGCCTTATGTCCCAAGCATTACGTAAGCTTGCTGGTTCGCTTTCTAAGTCAAATACCACCTGTATTTTTATCAACCAGTTGCGTGAGAAGATAGGGGTCATGTTTGGCAACCCTGAGACAACAACGGGTGGTCGTGCGCTCAAATTTTTCTCGAGTGTTCGCATCGATATCCGTCGTATCGATTCCATCAAAAAGGATGGCGAGATCGTAGGAAACCGCGTACGTGCCAAAGTGGTAAAAAATAAAGTGGCTCCTCCGTTTAAACAGGCTGAATTTGATCTTATGTATGGCGAGGGTATCTCGCGTGAAGGATGTATTGTAGATATGGCGGTAGAAGCTGGTGTAGCGAAGAAGAGTGGTGCTTGGTATACCTATGGCGACGAACGTCTTGGTCAAGGTCGCGAGGCGGCAAAACAGACACTTAGGGAAAATCCTGACTTACGTGATGAACTAGAACTGAAGGTACGTGAGGCTTTTGAGATTCCTGTTATTACCCGTACCGCAGATGAGGTAGATACCCTCTCTCCAGTGGCGAAACCTACAAAGAAGAAATAACGCGATATGGATGGTATCTTAAAGGCGCAGCTTCGTGCTCAAATTGCTGCCATTGAATCTGGTGAAGGCTCCGTAACGCCCGATTTTAAGCACTCACTGACGTCTCAAAACCATGCTGATTTTTTTCCTCTACAAGACGAGACGAGTATTGAAAAGTGTCCGCCAGATGAGCAGCAGCGCGCCTTTCGTAAGATAGAGCGCGTAGCTGCTTTGCGCGAACAGGCAAGTGCTGCCCTTCGGGCTCGTCTTGCACGGGAGGGATTCTCTGCTCAAGCAATTGATGCTGCGCTTGAACGGGCTTGCGCATGCGGGCTGGTTGATGATGCGCGTTATGCCGATGTGTTGGTTCGCAGTCGCATGTCCCAAGGCCATGGCGCACAAGGTATTGAAGCGGAGCTTTCTCGCCTTGGTATTAGTATCTCTATTATACCGGGGTGGCCCGAAGATTTTTCTATCGACCACAACAGTGAAGTCAAACGCGCACTTGCACTTTTAGACCGTAAACCACCGCATGCAAAAAACCAAAGAAATGCAGCTTATAGCCGCCTTGTTCGAAAGGGTTTTGGCTCATCGATTGCCTCAACTGCTGCACGGTGCTGGGTTGAATCTCAGTCCAATTGACAATTATATACCCCATTGGGGTATATAATTGTCAATTGTTAACCATATCGACTTATCCTTTCCGCTATTTTTCTGACAGGGGTTTATCAAACACTGAACAAGCCTTATCATGTGATATAGCTTGAGTGATACGTACCCGTAGGGTATTTCATATACACAATTCTATATGGTCGCTGTATTGTGTGCCATCGCTCATGCCCGGTTCTTCACGAGCCGGTATTTTTATGTAAATAAGCTCTTTGAACACAATGAAAAGAAAACTAACGAAAGGGGGAGATATGCCCGAAGCAATCTGGTTGGTCATAGGTGCCGCCGTCGGCATCGCCCTCGGCTTTGTGGTTACCCGGTTCCTGGTTAATGCGTCTACGAAACGCGCAGTACAGGAAGCGGAAGCCGTGGTAGCCGATGCGAAACGTCAGGCGGAAACTTTACGCCGTGAGGCAATTGTTGAAGCCAAGGATGAGGCACTGAAACTCCAGCAAGAAGTTCAAATTGAAAGTAAGGAACGTCTACGTGAGGTTCGTACGGCAGAAAGCCGTATCTCTCAACGCGAAGAGTCGCTCGATCGTCGTGTTGAGTCACTTGATGCACGCGAGCATCAGATTTCATCTATGCAGGGTCAGCTTGAGCGTCGTGAGCGCGATATCGACGAGGCCGCTCAGGAAGTGAACCATCGTCTTGAACGCGTTGCTGGTATGACGCCGGAAGAAGCAAAGGCTGAACTGCTCGACACGCTCAAGGATGAAGTTGTTCATGAGTCCGCTGCTATCATCCGTGATGCAGAGGCCCGTACAAAAGCTGAGGCTGATAAAAAAGCCCGTTCAATTCTTAGTCTTGCCATCCAACGTGTGGCAGCTGACCATTCAGCGGAGAATACCGTTAGTGCCATCCATATTCCTTCCGATGACCTCAAGGGTCGCATCATCGGTCGGGAGGGTCGTAATATCCGCTCGTTCGAACAACTTACGGGTACAAACCTCATCATTGACGACACGCCGGAATGTGTAACCATTTCGTGCTTTGATCCGGTACGCCGTGAAATTGGTCGTGTGACCATGGAGAATCTTGTTGCCGACGGGCGTATTCATCCAGCCCGTATTGAGGAAATGTTCGGTAAGGCGGAAGCTTTCGTAAATCAACGTGTTCAGGAAGCGGGTGAGCAGGCTTCATTTGACACGGGTATACACGACCTGCATCCAGAAATTGTGCACACGTTAGGGCGCCTACGTTATCGTACGTCATATGGTCAAAATGTACTGAATCACTCACTTGAAGTTGCTTACTTGTCTGGCGTTATGGCTGCTGAATTGGGCCTTGACCCTATTCCAGCCAAGCGTGCTGGTCTTCTGCACGATTTAGGCAAAGCCGTAGATCATGAGGTTGAAGGCAGTCATGCGGTTATTGGTGCCGATTTAGCACGGCGTTTCGGCGAGCGGGCCGAGATCGTGCATGCCATCGAGGCGCACCACAACGACGTGGAGCCATCCAGTGTGCTGGCGGTATTGGTTCAGGCCGCAGATGCTGTTTCTGCTGCTCGGCCGGGCGCACGTAAGGAAACGCTTGATTCTTACATCAAGCGTCTTGAGAAGCTTGAAGAAATTGCGAACTCCTATAAGGGCGTGGAGCGCACTTATGCCATTCAGGCCGGACGCGAAGTTCGCGTTATGGTTGAGCCCGAGGTAGTCGACGAGGCTGCCACAACAGTGCTTGCTCATGACATTGCGCATCGCATCGAAAATGAGATGCAGTATCCCGGCCAGGTGAAGGTCGTGGTTATCCGCGAGAGTCGTGCGGTTGGCGTTGCGAAGTAACATGTCCAACGAGTCACTCGAGCAGTTCGTTGGATCAGTATGCGGCGAAAGCCATCTCCGGGTCGAAACTGACCTCGGCGATGGCTTCGTCCGTTTAAGAAGCGCTGAAGCCGAGCGACGTCAAGCGGCTCATGACATTCGTTCAACAGAAGATGTAGTTATAGAAATGCTGCGCAATGCTCGCGATGCGCATGCAAAGAGTGTTTTTCTTGCCGTTTCACGAGAAGGGTCAGTGCGTCGCATTGTTATGCTCGATGATGGCGACGGTGTTCCACCTGCAATGCATAAACGTATCTTCGAGCCTCGTGTTACCTCAAAACTTGATTCTATGCATTTTGATAAATGGGGCGTTCATGGACGTGGTATGGCTCTGTATTCCATTGCAGTGAACGCCGAGATTGCTCGCATCGTTGCCTCTGATAGCGGCAAGGGATCATCTATCTTGATAGAGACCGATCTTGAGAAGCTTGGTGAAAAAGTTGATCAGTCTAGCTTTCCGCTGTTTGAGCTAACTGAAAACGGCACTGTTTCCGTACGAGGGCCGAAGAATATTCTGCGTACAGTATGTGAATTTTCCTTAGAAAGTCGTCATGATTGTTCGGTATACCTCGGCTCAACTACAGACATAGTGGCTACCCTCTACGCCTTTGGTCTCTCGTCTCTCACGGCTGCTGCCAAAGTGTTTGGAAAGTCCGAAGAGTTTCCTGTGTGTAAGCGCTTGTCCCTAGCAGCAGATCCTGCAGAATTGGCTTGTGAGGCGGCGCTTCTGGGCTTATCGTTGTCTGAGCGTTCTGCGCGGCGCATCCTTGATGGTGAAATAGTTCCTATTCCGCCTCTGTTGGAGCGGATTCGTATTGAAGGGGCAGCGTGTTCATCCGAAAAAGCTCCCTCGCGCACGCCTCGGCTGGCTTCGGATGCGCGAGGACTTAAGATAGCCCCCAATGACCTTAATGGTTTTTCTAGCTGTATATCCTCTGCTTATCGCGATCTGGCGCGCCGGTATTACCTCGAGCCCAACGTGGAACCTGATATCCAAGTAGGCAAGGATAGTATCCGCATTTCCATTCCGGTTAACAAACTGCACTAGCACTCTTCCTTAGCCGTGGCGCTGGTTACATTAAACAAGATGAGGTGTGTTCATAACTCCTATATCCGCAGGTTGCGTGCCATACCGTTAATGGCTAGAATAGCTAGTGCATCGTACTTGCGGTGCAGAGAGCATTGATGCGCATATTAAGGGAACAATAAACGCATCAGTATCGTACTACAACGACGAAGGATATGCATGACCGCATCTGAGCACAAGCCGGACGTCGGCTGTCTGAAGGTATCGTCCAAATCATCTCCCGCCTCTGTAGCCGGCGCTATTGCTGGCATGGTAAAAGATGGTGTCAGCGTTGAGATTCAGTCGGTAGGTGCGGGTGCAGTGAACCAAGCTGTCAAAGCTATTGCTATCTCACGTGGTTTTTTGTCTCCTGTAGGTATTGAAATTGTCTGTATTCCCTCGTTTGCTGATATTGTCATCGACGGCGAGTATCGTACAGCTATTCGATTTGCCATCGAATCTCGTTATACCCGTGGCGTAACGGTAATACAAACCGCAGCCGACCCGAAATCTTCCACGTCCGAAACCCTGTTCTGAGGGAGCGTTATGCATTCTCATACCCCGTTTATGAACCTTGCGTTTTGTGTCCGCACGTTTGGATGCCAGATGAACAAACACGATTCCGAGCGCATCAGCGGCATGCTTGAAGGCCTTGGTGCCTTGCCTGTTGAAAGCATCGAGGCGGCCGACATTGTAGTGTATATGACCTGCTGCGTGCGTGAGGCGGCCGATACCCGCCTGTATGGACAAGTGGCTTCCTTGAAAAACCTACCCTTGCGCGACGATACTCCGCTTTCAAAGCGGATCGTGGCCGTAGGGGGATGCATCGGGCAGCGTGACGGTGAAAAACTTGCCGATAAGATGCCTCACTTGGATGTGGTGTTTGGTACGCATAATCTGGGTTCCCTGCCTCATTTGCTTGAGGCGGCGCTAGATGAGGGTGGCCATCAAATCGAGGTGCTTGATGCTTCGACATCGCTTTCTACGGAACTCCCCACCACGCGCGAACATCCATGGGCTGCCTGGTTGCCTATTACCGTAGGTTGCAATAACTTTTGTTCCTATTGTATTGTTCCGTATGTGCGTGGTCGTGAGAAGTCGCGTCCCCTTGAAGACATCGTTGCTGAGGCCGAACGTTATGTGGCGGCAGGAGTGAAAGAAATTACTCTTCTGGGTCAAAATGTAAATTCTTACGGTCGCGATCTCTATGGAAACCCACGTTTTGCTGCAGTTCTAGATGCGTTGGACCAGACGGGTATTAAACGACTTCGTTTTGCCACAAGCCACCCCAAAGATCTTACCGACGAAGTTATTGGCAAATTTGCATCACTTCGTTCACTTATGCCTGCGCTGCATCTGCCGGTGCAATCGGGCTCCGATGCCGTGCTGGCTGCTATGAATCGTCGCTATTCGCGCTCGCGCTACGTGGATCTAGTTGCAAAGTTACGTGACGCATTGCCTGAGATTGCGCTTTCTACTGATATTATTGTCGGGTTTCCTGGCGAGACAAAAAAGGACTTCGAGGATACGTACCGACTGGTTGATGAAGTGGGATATCATCAGGTGTTCACGTTTATTTACTCGAAGCGTGAAGGTACACCAGCCGCCCGACTGGAAGATCCTACGCCCCGCGAGGTGATACAGGAGCGTTTCGACCGCTTGGTAGATCTCGTGCAGACGCGCGCCTATGAGGTAAACCAGCGCGACCTTAATTCAACGATTGAAGTTCTTGTTGAGGGCGGTTCCAAACGTGATGCTGGCCTCCTCAACGGTAAAAGTCCCAAGAATCAGACAGTTCACGCCCCGCTTCCCTCAGGTGTATCTGCTGAGGAACTTGCGGGTTCTTTCGTGAAGGTACGCATTGACAATGCTAAGACCTGGTATTTGTCTGGTGAGATCGTCGATCAACACCAAACCGAAAACAAGCAGGGCGTGAAAGACGGCGGGGAAGAACAAGGCTCTGTTGCATTGCGTGTGGAAGTATAGACTGATGGCGATCGATTCCAGCACTACGTCATCATTGCGTCTTAGCGCGCCTGTTGTTTGTATTGTTGGGCCAACCGCTTCAGGAAAAACCGCTCTTGCAACCAACCTCGCCATAGCGCTTGATGGCGAGGTTGTAAGCGCTGACTCAATGCAGATATATCGCGGAATGGACATTGGCACGGGCAAGTTACCGACGGCTGAACGCTTGGTGCCTCACCATGGTTTTGATCTGGTTGATCCAGGCGAGCCTTACTCTGCGGCATTGTTCCAGGAGTATGCTCGTTCTTGTTTCCAATCGATCGATGCAAGAAACAAGCGTTCAGTGTTGTGTGGTGGAACGGGGCTATATGTTCGTGCGGCTATTGATGCCTACGAATTTCCGAAAGGCGATCAGGTGGGAAATGCTGCTCGCGATCACTATAATGCTATTGCACGTAAGCAAGGTGCACAAGTACTTTGGCACCTTCTGAAAGATCGTGATCCTGAAAGTGCGGCACTCTTACCTCCAGCCGATGTCAAGCGCGTAGTACGGGCTTTTGAACTTTTGGATGAGGGCACCACGTATGCCACACAGCGTGCAAAGCTAGCTGATATTCCTCCCTTTGTTCCTGCGCTTTTTATTGGACTTGCCGTCGACCCAGTTCTTTTAAACGAACGTATCGACGCTCGAGTGGATGCCATGCTCGATTCGGGGCTTGTTGAAGAAGTTGAACATCTGCTTGATGGTGGATTCCGTGATGGCATTACGGCTCCTCAGGCTATAGGATACAAAGAAATAGTGGCTTCACTTGATGGTTACCTGTCGATGGATGAAGCGGTTCAGCGTATTAAAATAGCCACGCATCGTTATGCCAAACGACAGCGTACTTGGTTCCGCAAGGATCAACGCATCAAGTGGATCGATGGAGATACCCTCAATGTCGATTTGATGGTTGATAAAGCTCTAAAGACTCTTCGGGATGCCGAGGCTGAGATGAGTTACTGCGGAAGCGTGAACAGCTTGCGTGGTGAAAGTCTGTGTTAAGATAAAGGTATAGAGTAAGAATGACGTGTTTTTACTTCTTAAAACAAGGAGCACTTACATGATGCCTTTAGCGTTTTTGTAACAGACGACTTTTTGCAGCAAGAGAGCGGATATTCAATTCCGCTGCTGCACTCAACGCAACAGGGCTTGGAAGTATTCGTTGCGTTTATTCGTTTGCATCGACGCGAAAGGAACTCTTGTGTCAGAATTTTCCGAATATTCTTCCGTGGTTATTCATGGGCCTGCTACAAAAATCGAACAGCGACGCGAACGTGCTGTGCTGGTGGGGATGGATCGTCCAGGGGTCTCTTGGCCGCTTTCCTCATCACTTGCCGAACTTGAGCGACTCGTTGACACAGCTGGCGCCGACGTTGTTGCCACTACAACACAAAAACTTGACGCACCGAATCCTCGTACGTTTGTCGGTACGGGAAAAGCTGAAGAGATTGCGCAGCTTGCTCGTGCGCATGCTGCCGATTTGGTGGTGTTTGACGACGAACTAACGCCCTCACAGCAGTCAAATCTTGAGAAAGTAGTGGGTAAGGACGTTAAGGTTATTGACCGAACAGCACTTATCCTTGACATCTTCGCCCTTCATGCCACCAGTAAAGAAGGCCGTCTACAGGTGCGGTTGGCTCAAAGTCAGTATCTTCTGCCGCGTTTACGTGGTATGTGGGCACACCTTGCATCGAATCGTATGGGTGGTGGTGTGGGGTCGCGTTTCGGTGAAGGCGAAAGTCAGCTTGAGGTTGACCGTCGCATGGTGCGTAAACGCATTACGTCCATCAAGCGCGAGTTGGCTCATTTGGCAGAAGTGCGAGCACTGCAACGGGTGAGCCGCTATGCAAGCGGTATGTTCAAAGTAGCTCTTGCGGGATATACGAATGCAGGAAAATCGAGCTTACTCAACCGTTTAACTAATGCGGACGTACTCAGTTATGATAAGTTGTTTGCCACCCTCGATTCTACTACACGAAAATTTGAACTTCCCGAAGGTCGAGAGATTACTCTTACCGATACTGTGGGGTTCATTCAAAAACTTCCTACCACCTTGGTGGAGGCATTCAAGTCGACGCTGGATGAAATTACCGGCGCAGACTTAGTACTACACGTAGTGGATGCTTCATCCGATGAACGAGAAGACCAGATTAAGGCGGTAGAAGAGGTACTCGGTCAGATTGCTGCTCAAGATATCGCGCGTGTCGAGGTGTTTAATAAGTGTGATTTACTTGATGATGTTCAGCTTAATGCTCTTAAGTCTCGTCATGCTCAGGCCGTGTTTGTTTCGGCTGCGACGGGAGAGGGGATTGAGAGTCTTGTTATGCGCATTGCACAGGTTGCCTCGGCGCGCGATACGCACCTTGATGTGCTTTTACCCTACGATCGTGGCGACTTGGTCTCGCTTGCCCACGAACGTTGCCATATTATAAGTGAAAGTCATGAGGAATTAGGCACGCATATTATTATGCTTACACCGCCTTCTTACGCAGGCTTATTTCGACCCTTTGTTCTGTAGGGTTCTGGGCATTAGAGTAACTCTAAGCAAAAGCAACAACCCGTAAATCAGTAAATTTACGGGTTGTTGGCGTTTATTGCGGTAGCAGATGCGTTCATCAGAAAGAGAAAACATGTGGCCTATAAGCCAAGCATGTCCTAAAGACGTCGAAACACTGCCACTACCTTACCTGCAATTGAGCAGTCGCGGGTAATAATGGGTTCCATCGATGAGTTTTCCGGCTGCAAACGAATGTGATCAGACTCTTTGTAAAAACGTTTAACGGTGGCTCCGTCATCAATGATGGCCACAACAATATCGCCATTGTTTGCGACAGGTTGCTCTTTTACTACAACGTAATCACCGTCGTTAATACCGGCTTCGATCATCGATTCCCCGCGCACGGAAAGTAGAAATGACGGCGCGTCTCCCACGATATCGGTAGGCAGTGAGATGGTGTCAGTAATATTCTCTTCAGCAAGGATGGGGGAGCCGGCCGCTACGTTTCCGACCAGAGGAACGCTTACAACCTTATTGAAGCTGGGTTGAATAACATTCGAGATATCTTCATGCTCGTTTAAGGCATAAGCTAACGCAATGGAGCGCGATTTTAGGGGATCGCGTTTGATAAGGCCCTTATTTTCGAGTGCCTTGAGGTGTACATGCACCGTAGAAGGGGAGGAAAGCCCTAAACTTTGGCAAACCTCACGTACGGTAGGGCCGTAGCCCTTTTCGCGGATGCACTCCTCGATGCAGTCGAGCACCGCCTGCTGGCGTTTCGTTACTTTCTCGGGCATGCTCCGTCCTTTCATAGATACGAACAAATGTTTCAAAAATATATTGACATGAACCTTTGTTCGCTCTATTATATATGCGAACAAAGGTTCTACGCAAGAGCTAGGAGGCAGAAAGATGAAGAATTTCGAGATGCAGTATCCCATTGATGGTTCGTCTGCCCTGCAACCGGAATTTCAACATGAGTCTGCGCATACGGGGCACATCATTGAGTTTTCAACGCATACTACCTGCGGTTCGTACTCTCCAACCCAACAAGTGACATTCGGCATGCATACTGACACACTAGTTGATGCCACTTCAAGAAGTGGTCGGAAAATAAATCTAGTCAAGAATGAAATGGTAGACAGTTTGCGCTATGGTGCAATCGGTGGTATGCCATACGATCGCATAAAGCCGTGGCAGGCTGTTTTAGCAACCGGTACTTTTTCTATTCTCGCTTTTGCGAGCATCTTCGTCGGATTCTAATAGCCATTAGTTGGTTTAGCGATATGCTTTTGTGGCTCGTAAAGCACTCTTGAAGTAAGCGGGAACGCTTGTTTTGCATCGCTTCCCTTACATTGGACACTCTGTTAAACTCAAAGTAACACACGGCATCTTGTTTTCAAGTTTGCTGATACGATCTCGTCCATTTAAAGCGGTTCTGGCAAAATCGTTTACCCAAAGGAGACAAGGAATATGAAGCTATAACGAAAGCCTTCGGGCACCCCATATTTTAGTATGTTACGCATCGGGTGCGCTTTCGTTATCGTATATTCTTTGTTCATCCATCACTCAACCTTTTAGGTTTGTTCGCAAGAATATTGCTTACGGCACCGTTCGCCTCGATGCCTCCCCCCATGGAGGTATATTATGTCTGTAACCGCACATCACCTTTCTTATACGTATCCTGGCGCTAATACCTTGGCACTCAATCAAGTGTCGCTGACCCTTGTTCCTGGCTGGACGGGAATAGTTGGTTCTAATGGATCAGGGAAGAGTACGTTATTGAAAATAGTTTGTGGTCTTATTGATCCAGATGAAGGATCTATTTCGACACACATAGGTGGAGTATTTTGCTCACAGTCAACTCATAGGCCGCCTCCCTCGTTAGAAGATTTCGCATATGATTACAGCCCCGTGGCAGTGAAGCTACGTTATCAATTAGAGATTGAAGACGATTGGTTTTGGCGTTTTGAAACCTTGTCTCACGGAGAGCGCAAACGTCTCCAAATTGCTTGTGCCTTGGCAGCTAGCCCTCCTCTGCTTGCGCTTGACGAGCCCACCAACCACCTAGATTCCGATACGCGAGAATTGGTGGCACGTACGCTTTCTGCCTATAAGGGTATCGGATTGCTTGTTTCTCACGATCGCACCCTGCTAGATGAGTTGGTGAACTGCTGTATTTTTTTGGACCAAGGTTTAGCGACCATGGTGCCAGGTTCTTATACCGAAGCGAAA
Source organism: Actinomycetes bacterium (assembly GCA_023395755.1). Classification (GTDB taxonomy): domain Bacteria; phylum Actinomycetota; class Coriobacteriia; order Coriobacteriales; family Eggerthellaceae; genus Gordonibacter. The sequence continues at coordinate 13,565 of JAEWYG010000124.1, forward strand.
GCGCAAATGGATCTAAGAAGAAAGAGCGCAGTAATCGAACGGCGAAACGCTCAGCAGGATCTCGCGCGGACTCAAGCCGAGAGCGCCCGTCGCGACAATGTTACTGGAAGAGCCTCAGCACGACGTTCAGCTCGACACCTCGATATACGCGATCACGATGGACGAGAGAAATTACGCCTTGCCATATACAGTGGACAGGATGGGAAAAGCGGTAAGTTATCTACCCAGATGACAAAAAAGATTGAGCGCATGGAAAAACGAGTAGAAAAGGCACCTGTCAGAAAAGTGTACCAAGGAAGCCTAAGCCTTGATACCTATCCAGCTAGGCGCAAGATTTTAGGGCATTTGCCAGCAGGATCACTGTCGCTCGGAGGGGATAGAACGTTGCGTTATCCCGACCTTTACCTTGGAAATGCTGATCACATCGGTATTTCAGGAAGAAATGGGGCAGGGAAGTCTACATTATTGGCGGCGCTATTGTCCCGTATAACTATTGAGCATGGCGTGGTGTTCGTTCCCCAGGAGCTTACCTTAGAAGAAGGACAATCCCTGCTCGCTGAGGTAAAGAATATGGCTTCAACCGAACGAGGTCGATTACTTTCTATTGTTGCAAGGCTCAATTCTCCTCCTGCTCGCATTCTTGAAGGTGATGATCTGAGCCCTGGGGAGCTACGCAAACTTCTGCTTGCGCGAGGCCTTATGACCGCACCTCATCTTATTGTTATGGATGAACCAACGAATCATTTAGACATCCATTCTATCGAAGCGTTACAAAACGTTCTCTCTGGCTGCAACTGCGCGCTCGTTCTTGTGTCGCATGATATACCTTTTCTCACTTCGCTGACCAAGACGCAATGGGTATTCAAGGTTGACCGGAATGAATGTGGTTTAGTGGGGGATTCCGAAGTAGAGGTGTTGTTGCAGGATCTTGATTAGAACAGGAAGGTTATCTTCTTTCTTGGTTTGCTTTCTTAAGAAATCGTCAACCGTATTTTTTGCATGAATAACCAATGCTGATTGAACCACAATATCTGGTATGTTAGTCTGAACAGAATTCGAGCAAAGGAGCCAAAATGCGCTGTCCTGCCTGCGGTGACCCTGAATCCAAGGTAGTGGATTCGCGCCCTTCTGAAGACGATACGGCCATTCGCCGACGTCGTGAGTGTCTAAACTGTGGCCGTCGATTCACTACCTATGAACGCCTAGGTGACAACCCGCTTATTGTGGTAAAAACCGACGGATCCTCGGAGGCTTATGATCGACAAAAACTCATGAGAGGTCTCCTTACCGCTTGCGCTAAACGTCCTATTTCCCCCGAACAGATTGCCTCACTTATCGATTCCACCGAAACTGAGTTACGCAATGCTTCGTACAGCGAAATCAAGTCAAAGGAGCTTGGCGATCTTGTGTTGGCTAAATTAGGTAGTCTTGACGAAGTTGCTTATGTCCGCTTTGCGAGTGTCTATAAGGATTTCCAAAATATTGAAGAATTTGCCGTTGCTCTCGAGGAGCTACACTAATGGATCATTTGGCTGTACCCCTTAAAAATTTGGATGCAGAGTTCCCAATGCCACAGTGCGCTTACACGGGTGATGGAGCAGTCGATCTAAGGGCGACTTGTGATGAAGTTTTGCAGCCATTTGAACGCAAGCTTATACCCTGCGGTATAGCAGTGGCTATTCCTGCTGGTTATGCTGGCTTTGTGCTACCTCGTAGCGGACTCGCTATTAAGCACGGTGTCTCACTAGTGAATGCACCGGGGCTCATCGACAGCAACTATCGGGGCGAGATTCAAGCTATATTGGTAAATCTTGATCCTCGCGAGACCTTTACTATCAAACGTGGCGACCGGATAGCTCAGTTGGCTATCATTCGTGTTGCCGATGCTCAATTCCAGCTTTGCTCTGATCTTCCCTCTACTGATCGTGGAGAAGGTGGATTCGGTAGCAGCGGTGTTGGGAATACGCCCTGTTCTTAATCTTGGTCAAACTTTTGAAGTTAGGGTGTAATCGATAGCATATTCTTGCTTAGAGTAACTCTAAGCAAGAATGGTAGAAAAATAGACTATACTAAACCACACTTAGAGTAACTCTAAGTGTGTCGTTTTATCTCTTGGAAGGTGCTGTCTATGGATGCCGCCGAAAACAGGCACGTCGATTCTGGAGAAAAGCCAAGTAGTGCACCCTTGTATGGCATTAGCGATGTGTCGGTTACGACGGGAATATCGGCATTCACTATACGCTATTACGACAAGTGTGGTTTCTTTCCTAATCTACAACGAGATCGTCGTGGTGCACGACTATTTTCTGATGCAGATCTATTTCAATTGCATTTAGTAGAAGCTTTGCGTAAAAGTGGTTTATCTATCGAAGGTATTCAATATTTTGTTCGCCTATCAAAACGCGGTGATGCTACTAAAGCAGAGCGACTTCGCATCCTACGTGCGCAAGAAACGGTACTTGAATACCAACGAGACGAACTTGATGAAAGCCTGAAACGACTTCATAGTGCAACCATGGATTTGGACGTAGCTGGCGATTCTGAATAGGTCAACATGCTATAGTTTATGAAAGATGTTAAGAAAACTATATTTTCCATGACTAAGGACTCGTTAGAGAGCAACATAAGGCCTTAGAACGGCTCTCAGGGCCTCGAATTAAAAACACCAGTTCAGACACGTAATATTTCTAAAGATTGGACTTCAATACACATGAATGGCCACAATAACGCTCCGCAACCACCGCAGGCACCTAAACCGGCTGATTTTCAGTTACCTCCAAACGAGCAAGATGCACGAAACCTTAAAAGTGCACAAAACCTCATCATGGTAGCAAGTCTAGCGGGTCCAATCTCTTTGTTTATCGGAGGCTTTTGGCTTAGCTGCGTTGGACTTATCTGTGGCATTATAGGATTCAGGAAACTCAAAGTATTAGCGCAAAAGCAAAATGCCATCAGTGTCGTAGCTGCACGCTTTAAGAAGTCAAGCATCATATCCATAGTTATCTGCGGGATAATAACGGTGTTGAATGTAGTTGCAGCGGTCATTTTGTATCCACTTGTTTTACAGGCGCTCGAAACAGGTGACTACAGTCAACTTATGCCCGGCATGGGAACTAACGCGCCTTCGGGTGGAAATTCGACATGGGGTTAAACCCCTCCCTAAGAATATCGATAATTTATTGATAACACATCTTATGTAAAGTTGAAAGAATAATGACACTCGGATATCTACGCCTTTATAGTGATGCCTGCCTTCATGCTCCTATGCTATCTAGGTTTCGCTCTTTCATATAAAGCCAGTGAACTGAAATCTTCTTCGCAAAAGAATGTTTTCAACGATAGAAGCCTTGATCAGCTTTGGATTCTACTCTCAAAGGGGGGCTTGAGAACGACCAAGCAGCTTGCCTTGCTGAAGGAAGAAGCGCGATAAAGAACTCAAACTTCATTCTTTATCGCGCTTTTCTTGATCCTCGCCACGCTGTTGATATTGATTTCAGCTTTTTCGGGTCCTGTATGGGATATGGAGGGGTGATGCAAAGTGGTCTTATTTAACTAGTACTATCAAAGTGAATGTTGTATTCAAATAGATTGTCGATTCATTAACAACTACAAGGAAAACCCGCCAATAAAAGACAAATACTCAATTCCGTAACGGACCTGCAGTAAAGCGTAGTTCGGGGGTATGATCCCAGCAATTCAAACCCAATGTGCTTTGAAGTGAAAAGGGGCTAGATTGTGAATATTGGTTACGCGTCAAAAACACTGGCGCTTCCTGAAGGCAAGATGCGTTCAATAACAAGAAAACATGCGACTGACGATGCGCTAGCCTTAGTTATCGAACACAATCTGGAGGCCTTAGATGCTGTACTTGACTACTGCGCTGACAATAGCATACGTCTTTTCCGCATTAGTTCAGATCTCATCCCTTTTGGGTCGAACCCAATTAACCAGCTTGATTGGGTCGCACATTTCTCAGAAAAGCTGCATACACTTGGCACTAAGGCGCGTACTAACGGCATAAGATTAAGCATGCACCCGGGACAGTATACCGTATTGAACTCCCCCGGTGACTCAGTGGCCGAGCGCGCAGTTGTTGATCTTGCCTATCATGCATCTTTGCTCGACGGACTTGGTATGGATACGTCATCAAAGATAGTCCTACACATTGGTGGCATGTATGGTAATCGACAGGAAGCAATGAACCGTTTCGTCACCCGTTTTTTGTTACTGCCCGACTCAATAAAGTGTCGTTTGGTTATTGAGAACGACGATCGGTTATTTACGGCGAAGAATGCCCTTTCGGTAAGCCGTACCTGCGGCGTTCCGATGGTGTTTGACGTGTTACATCATCGTCTAAATCATGAACCAGACTCCCCAGACGAACTTTTCCTTTTAGATGCCGCTAAGGAAACATGGGGTCAAAAAGACGGCCGCCAGAAGATCCACTATTCGCAACAAGCTCCCTGTAAAAGATCAGGAAGCCATTCGGAAACTATAATAC
>JAEWYG010000138.1 GCA_023395755.1 Actinomycetes bacterium
GTAGTAAGTACTGTTTTCGTCACTGAAACGCGCGCAGGAGTGCTGCGCGATCATCCATGAAAAGGACGGCGCGATACATGGCAGGATTCCTATCCAAGCTGCTCACCCTCGGCGAGGGAAAGCAGATGAAAAGTTATGAGGCTACAGCGCAGAAGGTCAATGGCCTAGAGACTGAGATGCAGGCTAAAAGCGATGCGGAGTTGCGCGCTCTTACAGCAGCGTTCCGCGAGCGTGCCGATGCTGGTGAAGATTTGAAAAGTTTGTTACCTGAGGCGTTTGCTGCCGTGCGCGAAGCATCCGTTCGCACACTAGGTATGCGCCATTTCGACGTACAACTTATCGGTGGTATGGCTCTCAATGACGGACAGATTGCCGAGATGAAAACGGGTGAAGGAAAGACGCTCGTGTCTACCCTTGCTGGCTACCTGAATGCGGTGTCGGGTAATAACGTGCATATCGTTACCGTGAATGACTATTTGGCCCGCCGAGACAGTGAGTGGATGGGTCAGATATATCGCTTCCTCGGCATGGAAGTGGGGCTTATTCAAAACGGAATGCGTCCCGACAAGAAAAAACCCGCCTATGCTGCTGCGGTTACCTATGGCACGAATTCGGAGTTTGGCTTTGATTACCTGCGTGACAACATGGTTACGCGTGCCGATGCGCGCGTGCAGCGAGGCCACCATTTCGCTATCGTCGACGAAGTTGACTCCATCCTCATTGACGAAGCTCGTACACCCCTTATCATTTCAGGTGCGGGTACTCAGGCGGCTGAGACGTACAATAAGTTCGCTCGTGTTATGGTGGGCATTACGCCTGAGGTCGACTTCGATATGGATGAGGCGAAGAAGACTATTAATGCCACCGAGGGCGGCCTTGAAAAGATTGAGGCAATGCTCGGCATTGACGATATCTATGCCGATCCATCGGGGCAGCTGGCAAATCACTTGCAGCAGGCCCTGAAAGCGCAATTCCTATTCCATCGCGATGTAGACTACGTCGTGGTTGATGGGGAAGTAAAAATTGTTGATGAATTTACGGGCCGCATTATGGAAGGTCGTCGTTATTCCGAGGGGTTGCACCAGGCACTTGAGGCGAAAGAGCGCGTGCTGGTTCGCGAGGAAAATCAAACGTTGGCCACTATTACCTTACAAAACTACTTCCGTCTCTACGAAAAACTTTCGGGCATGACAGGTACGGCTATGACGGAGGATGCCGAGTTTCGTCAGATTTATAAGCTGCCCGTCGTGGCTATTCCTCCGAACCGTCCGGTGGCGCGTAAAGATGAGGATGATTTAATCTACCGTAGCGTTGAAGCTAAGTTTAATGCCGTAGCCGATGACGTAGCCGAACGCCATGCGGCGGGACAGCCTTGTCTTATTGGTACGGTATCCATTGAAAGTTCTGAGAAGCTTTCGCGTTTGCTGGATAAGCGTGGCATACGCCATGAGACGCTGAATGCAAAAAACCATGAGCGCGAGGCGCATATTATCGCGCAGGCCGGCCGTGTGGGTGCGGTTACCATTGCCACCAACATGGCGGGACGCGGTACTGACATTTTGTTGGGCGGCAATCCTGAGGTGCTGGCTGACGATGCGCTGCGTGCAAAGGGATTTGACCCCGAGCGCAACACTGACGATGTAATTGAAGAGGGGGCTGATAATACTGCTCCTGCACCCAGCGATGAACAACGCGCCGAGGCGTTGGCTCAGGCCAAGGCGGTGTGTGCTGAAGAGCACGACCGCGTGATCGCTGCGGGAGGTTTGTGTGTGGTTGGTACCGAGCGCCATGAATCGCGACGTATTGACAATCAGCTTCGTGGTCGTGCGGGTCGTCAGGGAGATCCGGGCACCACTCAGTTCTATCTTTCGTTGGAAGACGATCTGATGCGCTTGTTCGGCGGAAACCGCATGGATACCATTGGCCGCATGATGGAAAAGACCGACATGCCCGAAGATATGCCCATTCAGGCGGGCATGGTATCTAAGGCCATTGAGGGCGCTCAGCGCCAAGTGGAGAGCATGCACTTTGCTGCACGTAAGAACGTACTTGAATACGACGACGTTATGAACTTGCAGCGTGCGGCTATTTACGGCGAACGTAACGCCATCTTGGATGGCAAAGATATGGCCGAGCGTATCCCTGAAATCATTGAGGAAGCGGCCGAAAGTGTCGTTTCTGAAAACTGTCCCGACAAGGTTCCTAGCGACGACTGGGATGCCAAGGCGGTAGACCTCTGGGCGGCGAATATGACGGGTCATGAGGGCTTCAAAGTGGGAGATATTAACCATGAAGACGACCCCGAAGCGCTTGCAGAGGCATTGGAGGGATATCTGGAGGGTGTGTACGAAGAGAAGACTGAGCTTTTGGGTGAGCCGGTCATGAAGACACTTGAGGCTCAGGTCATGCTTCGCATTATCGATACCCGCTGGATGGCGCATCTGCAAGAGATGGACTATCTGAAAGCTGGTATTGGACTGCGCGCGTTTGGTCAACGCGACCCCCTGGTGGAATACAAGAACGAAGCTTATAACGCGTTTCAAAGCCTTACCTCTTCGATGTATGAAGACTACTTGCGTACGCTTTTGCGTTTGCAGGTGGCCGTACAAGAGCAAAAGCCTGAATTGGCGGAGGGAGCCAGCCCCCTTGATGGAAAGGTGAGTTATTCCTCTCCGGAGGCGGCGCTTGAGGAAACGGGTGTGGCTGCTGCGCGTCGGGGTACAGCTCCTTCGACACCCACTGGGCACGTTACGCCACCGCCGAAGCCTGCAGCCGCCCGACCACAAACGTTTGAGAAGGATAAGGACGATCCTTTTGCCGACGTTGGTCGTAACGACCCGTGCCCCTGTGGTTCGGGCCTCAAGTATAAGAAGTGTCACGGCAAGAACGCATAGGCAGGGTATGGCTGATATAAGCGAAAAAAACATTGAACAGAAGGCTCAGCGTATCGAGGATGCGCACGGTTTTCTGCATATAAGCACACTGATAAGTGATTTGGCCAAGCTTGATGAGGAGATAGCTCAGCCTGGTTTCTGGGACGATGCGTCTCATGCGCAGGTTATTTCCAAGCAGGCAAGTAACCTGCGTGAAACTATTCATGATTACGATGAGGCTGCCGCGCTTTTGGACGATGCTCGTGCGGCGCTTGAGTTGGCCGATGAGGACGAAGCGTTTGCGGCTGAGGCTGATGAAGCGCTGAATCGTCTTTCTGGTATGCTCGAGGGCCTTGAGATAGCTTCATGGTTTTCGGGGCGGTTCGACGGCGGCGATGCTATTCTTACCGTGAATCCTGGTTCTGGTGGCTTAGAAGCCCAGGATTGGACGGAGATGCTTTACCGTATGTATGTGCGCTACGCCGAGAATAAAGGTTGGAAGGTTACTGTTCTCGATTTAGTGCCCGGAGAGGGCATTGGTTTAGACAAGGCGACTATTCAGGTGGAGGGTCGCAATGTCTTCGGTATGCTGAAAAGTGAGAGTGGCGTACACCGCCTAGTGCGTATATCGCCGACCGACGATAAAAAGCGCCGCCACACCACGTTTGCCGGGGTGGAGGTCTTGCCGGTATTGCCTGACGATATCGAGGTGGATTTGAACCCCGCCGACGTGCGCGTGGATGTGTATCGTTCCAGTGGTCCTGGTGGTCAGTGTGTAAACACAACCGACTCGGCCGTTCGTCTAACGCACCTGCCTACGGGACTCGTGGTAACTTGCCAGAACGAGAAATCTCAGCTGCAGAACAAAGAAGCCGCCTTTCGTGTGCTGCGTGCCAAGCTTTATGAGCTTGAGGAACAGAAACGTTTGGCAGAATTAGATGAATTGCGTGGCGACCGCATGGACAACTCGTTCGGTAGCCAGATTCGCAACTACGTGTTGTATCCTTACCAGATGGTTAAGGATGTTCGAAGTGGCATTGAAACAGGTAATGTAGATGCCGTACTGGATGGCGATTTAGAGCAATTCGTGATTGGTTATCATAAATGGAGGGTGTCTTAATAATGGAAGGAACAGGCATGACCGAGCTTGAACGGCGCGCTAACGAGATGCGCATAGATATCGTGCGTATGATTGCGGAGGCGGGCAGTGGTCATCCGGGTGGATCGCTCTCGAGCGCTGATATCCTGGCTGCTATTTACTTCGGCGGCGTGTTAAGGCACGATCCGAAAAACCCACAAGACGGTTTGCGTGACCGGTTTATTTTGGCAAAAGGCCATGCAGCACCAGCATTATATGCAGTTCTCGCTCAGGCGGGCTATTTCCCTCGCGAGGAGCTTACTACCTTGCGCAAGTTGGGCAGTAGGCTTCAGGGACATCCCGACTCAAATCAGCTTCCAGGTGTGGAGGTATCCACGGGGTCGCTCGGACAAGGGCTCTCTATTGCCGCAGGCGCTGCGGCGGGTTTGGTACTTGAGGGGGGAGGCCAGGCTGTGTTCACGCTGTTGGGTGATGGTGAATGTCAAGAAGGCCAGGTGTGGGAGGCTGCGATGTTTGCAGCTCATCGCCGCTTAGACAATCTTGTAGCCATTGTAGACCGCAACGGTTTACAGATCGATGGATGCACAGCTGATGTGTGCGATCCGGGCGACTTGGGTGCGAAGTTTGCGGCGTTCGGTTGGGCTGTGAGCGAGGTAGATGGCCACGATATTACTGCTCTTATCGAGACGCTTGTGACTGCAAAGACCTCTCGTTGCGGTAAGCCGCAGGTGATCATTGCTCATACGGTCAAAGGTAAGGGTGTGTCGTTTATGGAAAACGAGGCAGGCTGGCATGGTAAAGCGCCGAATGCCGAACAGTTGACACATGCGCTCTCCGAACTGGAAGACGCTCAGGGGAAGGAGAGCTGCTGTGGTTAAGCTCGCAAATGAAGTTCAGGCTCAGCAGAAAAAAGCAACGCGTGCCGCTTATGGTGCGACACTGGCAGAACTCGCCAGCGAGGGTTTGCCGGTGGTGGCGGTGGATGCCGATCTTACGGGGTCGACCACAACTAAGAAATTAGCCGATGATGGCTTTGCAGATCGTCTGTTCAACTGCGGTATTGCTGAGCAGAATATGGTAGACGTGGCGGCTGGTTTGGCTATTACGGGGAATATCGCTTATACGGGTTCATTTGCCGTTTTTGGTACAGGTCGTGTATATGACCAAATTCGCAACACCGTATGTTACAGCAACTTGAATGTAAAAATTGCCCCCACGCATGCAGGTATCTCCGTTGGCCCTGATGGTGGTAGCCATCAGATGCTTGAGGATATATCACTCATGCGTGGGCTTCCTAATATGCGCGTGCTTGTTCCGGCCGACTATGCTTCGGCGCGGGCAGCTTTACGCTTGGCTGCCGCTACGCCAGGTCCAGTGTACGTACGTATGGGCCGCGCCTCGGTTCCGTGTGTGTATGCAGATGATGTCGACCTCGAGATAGGCCGTGCCTATGTACTGCGTGAAGGTGTCGACGCTACGATTGTGGCCTGTGGTGTTGAGGTGGAGCAGGCTCTTAAGGCTGCTGAGATGCTCGCGGCTGAAGGTGTTTCTGTTGAGGTAATCGATGCGTTTTCCGTGAAGCCACTCGATGAGGATACCATCGTGGCCTCCGTTGCTAAGACCGGTTGCGTTGTGGTGGCTGAAGAGCACAGTGTGCTGGGTGGCCTTGGCTCTGCCGTTGCTGAAGCGCTTGCTTCTAAACATCCTGCGCATGTGGAGTTTGTGGGTATGCGTGATATGTTTGGCAAGTCGGGAGAGTTTGAAGAGTTGCTCGACTACTTTGCTATGGGCGCCGCGGCGATTGTCGAAGCTGTGAAGACGGTTATGGCAACGAAGCTTCTCTGATAAGATTCAAACGTCTCAGTACATCACTATTCGAACGGAGCATTCTGTGACGAACGATATTAGCCAAGGGGGTTCTGCGCGTCCTATTGGTCGCCCTGGCGCCCGTGCGGCCCACTCCCGACAGGCGACGTCGCAGCTTTCTGCGTCGCTGCCCGTGCTGGAAGTTGACGACATCCCCCAGCAGACGGGCACGCCGGTCATTACCTTCGATCATGTATCGAAAGTCTATCCAGCTCAGCCGAATAAGCCGGCGCTTGCCGACATATCGCTGCAGATCTATGCAGGTGAATTTATCTTCCTGGTAGGTCACTCTGGCTCAGGCAAGTCTACTTTCATTCGTATGCTTATTCGTGAGATTAAGCCCTCGCAGGGCAACATTTACGTGGCAGACGAAGATTTAACGACGATGCGCAATTGGCGCGTGCCGTATCTACGCCGCAATATTGGTTGCGTTTTCCAAGATTTCAAGCTGCTGCCGAACAAGACGGTGTTCGAGAATGTGGCATTTGCGCTTGAGGTTATTGGGAAGAGTCGCCATGTTATTAAGACGCAGGTGCCTGAAGTGCTGCGTTTGGTTGGTCTTCAAGATAAGCTTAATAAACGTCCCGACCAGCTTTCTGGTGGCGAACAGCAGCGCGTATCCATCGCTCGCGCTATTGTGAATCGTCCTCCGCTGCTCATATGCGATGAGCCCACCGGCAACCTTGACCCGCAGACATCGCGCGGCATCATGGACTTGCTTGAGCGAATTAACCGCACAGGTACTACCGTGCTTGTTGCTACGCACGACCGCGAGATGGTTGACAATATGCGTCGGCGTGTTATCGCGCTGGATCGCGGTCACCTTACCCGCGACCAAGATCGGGGGGTGTACGGTTTCGATGTCTAGTTTTGCTTACTTTATAAAAGAGTCCCTTACGGGATTCACGCGTAATCTATCCACTGCACTGGGCTCCATTGTCACTATATTTTTGTCACTTTTGATCATTGGTATTTTCTTTGTTGGTGGCATTGTTGTGGAAAAAGTGGTGTCGTCTATCGAAAATGAGGTGTCCATTGCGGTGTTTCTTGCCGACGATGCGCCCGAGTCCGATATTCAATCGCTCGAAAACTATATCAAGGGTCTCAATGGTGTTGCATCTGTTGGGTTTACAACCAAAGAGCAGGCGCTTGACAACTTCCGGAATTCGATGACTTCGAATCCTGAGATCATCGACTCGCTTGACGGCCAGAACCCCTTGCCGGCCTCTATTGACGTGGAACTTTCCGATCCTCAGTTGGTTGAACAGGTTGCAACCTCTATTGAAGACAATGCTACTTTTCAGAAAATTTATGGCTACAATACCGCTGCCGAGTCGCTGAAGTATGGACAGAAGACGGTTGAAAAACTGTTCTCGCTCACCAACTATGTCCGCTATATCGGTATTGCACTTATCGCGCTCCTTATCTTCATCGCTATGGTATTCATTAATAACACTATTCGCTTGGCTATTCTGGCGCGTCGTAAGGAAATTGCCATCATGCGTCTTGTGGGTGCGTCCAATGGTTTTATTCGCGGACCCTTCCTGATGGAAGGTGCGCTCCATGCTATCATCGGTTCACTGTTGGGGGTGGGTATGCTGGAGTTGCTGCGTAACTTTGCACTGCCGAAGTTGCAGGGAGCTCTTCAGTTCCTGCCTTTGCAGCTTGATTTGAGTGCATTCTTGATGATTTATGCTGCGTTGATATTAGCTGGACTCATTATTGGTTTGTTCGGCTCGGCTTTGGCTATGCGTCGCTACTTGAAGGTGTAACAGAGGAGCTCGTCGGTCTTCATGATGAAGCACGGAGATAATATTTCGGTTGCGGCGTCCGCGCGTAAAATGCGGGCCCGCAACTTGCATTTGATGCGTATTCTAGCCTTCGTTGTTTGCGTATGCGCAGCTTTTGCTGTTGGGTTTTTCTTGCGCGGGAACAACGCCTTACTGGAGTCGGTTGGGTTCTCGTCGATAACAAGCGACAGTGAACCGGTTTCGGGCGCTTCATCAATGAAAGATAAGGATGCCTACAACTCGCTTTCTGTGCGTCTTTCCGAAGTTGAGGATATCATCAAACAAGACAGTCTCGACACCTATGATCTAGAGGTAGCCACCACGAGCGTTATGGGCGCATTTGCTGAAGCTACAGAAGATAATTATCTTCGCTACTACGATTCGGCACGTTATGCTTCGCTCATGCACGAAAGTTCCGGAAGCTATGCCGGCATCGGTGTACTTTTTTCTGAATTCAATGGTCAGGCTTATGCAGTCGATGTATTCGACGGCTCGGTTGCGCAGGTGGCGGGTATTCGTCAAGGAGACTACGTAGTAGCTATAGATGGCGATCGTGGTCAGAAGTGGTCAATGAGTGAGGTTACTACGTCGCTTGATCGCACCGAGGGCGATACTGTCGTTATTACCTGGCGTCGTCCGGCTACGCTTGAGACAGAGGGTGGAGACGAGTTTACTACAACGCTTACGTGTTCGCGCTACGACGTAAAAAATGTCACCAGTGAGCTCTCTGACGAAGTGGGCTACATCAAGGTTAAGCAACTTACCCAAAACTCGTCAAGTTTGGTGAAGCAGGCTATTGTTGATCTTGCCTCGAAAGGCGCTTTGTCCTATGTGCTCGACTTGCGTGATAATCCCGGTGGATATTTAACTCAGGCGGTTGATCTGGCCAGTTTGTTCGTAAAGAGTGGCACTATTGTGCAGATTCAGACCAAAGATGGCAAAAGTGCGAAGGCGGCTACAGGAAACGTAGCTACGGATAGACCCCTCGTGGTACTGGTAAACGAGAATACCGCTGCAGCAGCGGAAGTGCTGGCTGCAGCCCTGCAAGAGAATCAGCGGGGTACATTGGTGGGAACTAATACGTTGGGCAAGGGGTCGGTACAGGTTACGCGTGATCTAAGTTTCGGAGGGGCATTACGCTATACAGCCGCCTATTACTTGAGTCCTCAAGGACGCGGTATTAATGGTGTGGGCGTTGCGCCAAATGTAACCATGGGTCTTTCGGGTGATGCAGCAAGCGACAGCCAGAAGAGCCTTGCTATGGAGACCGCTCAGTCTCTCGTGCGGGAGTAGGGTTATGGCTCGCTCGCGGGCGCATACGCGTCGGCATCCTCGTAGTAACCCTCGTGGTGTTTTGATGGTACGCGGCGGAGGTTTTGGGTTTGTGCAAACGGACGCGGGAGATTACTTTATTCCTGCGTCGAAGATGGCAGGTGCTTTTGATGGCGACCTTGTGGAAGTGGTACCTCTGCCTCAGGTTGGCGCAAAGAAAAAGCAGTCTTTTGCTCAAGCGCACAATTTGAGGCCAGGCGAGCAACCCGCCGCACGTGTGCTGCGTGTTATTGACCGCGCCCACGATACGCTTTTGGGACGCTATGAAGTGGTCGAACCTTTTGGCGTAGTTGTTCCTGAAGATCCGCGCATTCCTTATGATATTTTTACCATGCGCGCCGATCATCCAGATGTTCCGGATGGCTCTCTCGTGCGTGTGCGCATTACTACGTTTCCCAGTCGTAACACTGCAGCGACAGGCGTAGTGGAAGAGGTTATCGGTATTGCCGGTGATGAGAATTTAGGGGTAGACCTTATTGTGGCACGCCATAAACTCGAGACTGAGTTTTCTGCAGGCGCGCTGGCAGAGGCGCGTTCGGCGGCCTTGGATGAGGAATCGGCGCTGATGGAGGGGTATCATGACTTGCGGTCGCGTTTTACTCTCACTATTGACCCTGCCGATGCGCGAGATTTCGATGACGCATTATCACTGGAGCGGGTTTCCCTTGATGAGCCTGCCGATGTTGAGCGCATCCCTTCGGGGGTTCGTGGAGTACATGGTCGGGAAGTTAAGGCTGCGGTGTGGCGACTAGGGGTGCATATTGCAGATGTGTCTCATTATGTACCTTGGAATTCCTCGTTGGATATGGATGCGAGACGGCGCGCCACGAGTGTTTATCTGGTTGACCGGGTTGTTCCCATGCTTCCCGATGAGCTTTCAGGAGATCTGTGCTCGCTTCGACCCGATGAAGTTCGTCGTACGATGACGGCCGATTTGTATTTGGATAAGCAAGCACGTTTGGTAGGCTATGAGCTTTACCCTGCGCTCATTAAGTCGAATGCTCGACTTTCCTATGAGGAGGCGCAAGCTTTGCTTGATGGAGCCGCAGAAAATAGCGTCTCGTTGAAGCAAGAGGATGCCTCTTCTCTTATCGGACGACTTGAACCGCTGTCGCAGATTGTAAAGTTGCGAGGGGCTGCCCGTCAAGCAGCTGGTGGGTTAGATTTTGATACGGTTGAAGCTAAAGTTCGGCTTGATGCTGAGGGGCATCCTCAAGGTATTGATCTTCGTCGCAAAACCGACGCGACTTCGCTTGTCGAGGAAGCCATGATTTTAGCAAACGAAACGGTGGCACAACATCTGCGCGATGCGAAGTTTCCGGGCATTTTCCGTGTTCATGATAAACCGTCGGCCGATAGTCTGGCGGCATTGATTCCCGTGTTCCAGGAGTTCTCTTGGTTTAAAGAGATTGATCAGAATCGGTTGGTGGCGGGTGATCCGCATGTGCTTGCTCAAGCGCTTGAATGCAGCAAGGGCCGTGTTGAGGGTGACTTGGTATCGACGCTTCTCTTGCGTGCCATGAAACGTGCGATATACCGCCAAGA
>JAEWYG010000241.1 GCA_023395755.1 Actinomycetes bacterium
AGGCTGCATACGCCATGCCGAGGTTGTAATTCACCGCACCACACGCATCGTAGGATGCATCAGCCGTCGCCTGGGTATAGGCATGGATGGCTTCGTTGCAATCCTTCAGCTTAACAAGGCAGTTGCCTATCTGATGATAGATCAGACCCATCTCGCCCGGTGCGAGCGGATGGCTTCCGTCCTGCAAGCACTGCGTAAACACCTGAAGGGCGCCTGCGTAGTCCTTTGCGGCATAAGCCGCGCGGGCGTGCTGGAATAGGTCGTTGTTCATCTGCTTCCTTACTTACTATGATTGTGAGACGGACGCCCCGCGCACGAGGTGCCGGAAAAGCGTTATTCAGCGGCGTTCTCGATCTCGATACGCTCGATAACATCACCCACACGTAGTTCGCCGATAACGTCGAGACCCTCAATCGTATCACCAAACACCGTATAACCGGAGTCAAGCATGGGCTGAGCGCCTAAGCAGAAATAAAACTGCGAGCCAGCCGAGTTCGGATCCTGTGAGCGAGCCATAGCAAGGGTGCCATCGTTGTGCTCGTTGTTCGGATTTATTGTGTACTCCTCCTTAATGGAGTAGCCCGGACCACCCGTACCCAAACCTGCCATAGGGTTTTTTGCCTTGGCGATAACGTCCTCAGTAGAAAGACCACGGGTGTTCGGGCAGCCACCCTGAATGACAAAGCCCGGCACAAAGCGGTGAAACTTCAGGTCGTCATAGAAACCCTTGCGAGCAAGCTCAACGAAGTTGCCCACGTGGACAGGTGCATCTTTACCTGCAAGTTGCACACGAATCGTGCCCTTCGAAGTGGTGATAACGGCGATCTCATCGCCCGTGGGCTGATACTCGGGGGTATACTGCGCCATAACGGCTCCTTTTCCTTAATTATATTTTGTCCGCCCCACGCACTAACACGTATAAACGCGTCGCGTGGCGAATTACCACATACGATTTGAGATTTTAGCAGGTAACCCGTCGCTTTAGAGAAAAATCGTATAACATTCACGGGGTAGTTGAGGTTTCGACAACAAGCCGACTAGTTAAAAACTGGTGCCCTTGACAGGATTCGAACCTGCGGCTTTCTGCTCCGGAGGCAGACGCTCTATCCCCTGAGCTACAAGGGCACGTCGGCAGATTATACGCTATGATGGTAAAAAACGCCGAGTAAAGCGAAGGAATTCCAAATTCATGAAAGAAACCATTCGGCTGGAGCGCATGAGCAATGGCGCCGACGCCATCGGTCATCTCGAAAACGGGAAAACAATATTTGTTGCCGGTGGAGCACCTGGCGACAAGGTAACCGTAGAAGTCATCGAGGACAAGCCAACGTTCGCACGAGCTCGACTTGTCGTTATTGACGAACCCTCTCCTTCCCGCGTACAGCCACCCTGTACGCACGGAGATACCTGCGGGGGGTGTTCTTGGCAGCATCTATCCTACGATGCCCAGCTCAAGGCAAAGCGCTCCAACGTGGTAGCCGCCCTCGTACACACTGCCCGCTTCGACACCGCACGTGCCGAAGAGCTGGTAGGAACCTGTCTAGCCAGCAAGCGACAGTGGGGATATCGCAACAAGCTGGAGTTAGGCGCATCGCACGCTAATAACGGAACCTTCCTGCTAGGCCTTTATCGTGAAGGCACTCATGACATTATTACGCCTGAAGTTTGTCCTCTAGCACACGACGCTATCGCTAAGGCACCCAAGGCTCTGCGTGGTGCGCTCAAGTTCGCCCAGGGTAATCAAGATCTTGGCATCTTCCGCGTGGGTGTGCGTCACAGCCTACACACCCACGATCTGGAAATAGCCCTCTGGACACGCCCCGGATCGTTTCCCCGAGCGCACGTGGCAAAGACCATAAAAAGCGCCCTCAAGACCACCAGTATCGTACGAGTACTTGCCGACCCCGGAAAAGCACGCAAGATTAAAGGCGTCGAAACACTGGAAGGCAAGGGTTGTTGGGCCGAGACATTAGCCGGTGCATCATTTCTTACCAGCGCGCCATCGTTTTTCCAGGTAAATACCGCGCAAGCAGAAAAGCTTGTAGAGGAAGTGATTGTAGGACTAGGCGGTCACCCTGGAGAAAATGGCTTTGAAGGCCTCGATGATTTGCTCATAGCCGATCTCTATTCCGGCGGAGGTACGTTTTCGGTGCCTTTAGCTCAAGCAGGTGCTGACGTTATCGCCATTGAAGCAGCGGGTTCTTCGGTGCGAGACCTGCGTCGAAATACTGAGATGAACGGTGTCGATATCGAGATTGTCGGCGGTGATGCAGCCCGCGAACTACCCACACTTGGCAACCTAGATGCCTTAGTAGTAGACCCACCGCGTGCTGGCCTCGCTGATGGGGTTGTGGAGAGCATAGCCGCAGCATCTCCCGAACGCGTGGCCTATATAAGTTGCAATCCTGCCACCTGGGCACGCGATGTTATTCGATTCGAAGAAAATGGATATCACCTCATGCGCGTACGCCCCGTCGACCTATTCCCTCAGACGCACCATATAGAAGTAGCGAGTATTTTCGAACGCGAAAACGGCTGCTGATATCAACCAAGAAAAGGACCCCCCATGATCCTCTCCGACAAAACCCTTGTTAGTATGATAGAGCAGGGCACACTCGCCATTTCGCCGCTCGATACAGAACAAATCCAGCCCGCAAGCATCGACATACGTCTCGGCGACACATTCAGCGTAGTCGAGGATACCTCCGAAGGTATCATTAATCTCGAAGAAGAAATTCCTTACAAGACTATCCATGCCGAGCGCTACATCCTCATGCCCGGACAATTCGTACTTGCCACGACCCGCGAATACGTAAATCTACCTGCAAATCTCACCGCATTCGTCGAAGGTCGCAGTTCGCTGGGACGCATGGGTTTATTTGTACAGAACGCGGGCTGGGTTGACCCAGGATTCGAAGGTGAGATAACGCTCGAGCTATTCAATGCAAACCGCTGCGCCATTGAACTGCGCACGGGACGTCGTATCGGTCAGCTCGTATTCTCCCAGCTCGATGATGTCGCACTCAACCCGTACGCTGGCAAATACCAAGGACAAAAGGGTGCCACCGGTTCACGCGTGTTTCTCGATGGCGAGACACCTGCAGCAAATTAACTGTGGCCTCACTCTTATTCGATATCGCTTAAAATCTCGCCTGGCTCATGAGAGGCATCGAGGAACAACTTGCGCGTGACGAAGTTCCACACCATAACGATGAAGGTAACGGCGATCTTTGAGATGCGATAGTCTATTCCCAAAAGGTCGGTACCCGCCCATAAACAGATATTATTAATGCCCAAGCCAAGTACCGACAGAACAACAAAAATAATAAACTCACGCCGTCGACTCATACCTTGCTTATGCGCAAACACGTAGCGCATAGAGGCTACATAGTTGAACACGACCGACACCGTAAACGATATTGTAGCGCTCACCAAGTACTCGATGCTAAAAACTTCAGTTAGAAAGATGAGTAAACCATAATCGATGACAAACGCAATAGCCCCCACAATGCCAAACTTCATGATCTGAGCGATAAGCCTCTTCATGCCGAACCTTCCCTATTCTTACACCCCACGTCATTGTGAGCAAACAACATCCCGTGCGGCAAAGACATTTCTCTGAAATGAGACTTCACACCGTCTCGCTACACGCTGCGATATTTGTTCAAAAACCCGTTAATTGTGGCATAAACGTGACGAATATCAAGGGGTTTGCTTAGATGGCCATTCATTCCGCTTGCAAAACTACGTCGTTCATCTTCCGTAAAGGCATTGGCTGTCATAGCTAAAATAGGAATGGTAACTGCATCATCGCGTTCCATGGCGCGAATAGTACGCGACGCTTCGTAACCATCCATATCGGGCATCTGCACGTCCATAAGAATAAGATCATAGTAACCAATCTCCGACACGGTAAAGAGCTCTACCGCCTCAAGACCGGTGGCTGCGGCTTCAATTTCGGCACCCACCATACCCATAAGCTCAGTAACGATCTCTAAGTTAAGAGCGTTATCCTCGGCAATAAGTATACGAGAACCCGAAAAGTCGTACTCTGGCGCATCTTGCTCCTGGCAAACCAAGTCTGCCTCCTGTTCGCATGGCTGCTCAACCGGAAAAATATCAGAAGATACCAAGGAAACCGGCACGTCGACAATAAACGTCGATCCGTGATCTACCACACTCGACACACGTATACAGCCACCCATAAGCTCAACGAGACGGCGGGTGATAGCTAACCCGAGCCCCGTTCCACCATGCTTACTTGCCACAGACGCATCACCTTGCTCAAATGACGCGAATATCTTGTCTAGGTGCTCAGGCTCGATACCGCACCCGGTATCAACCACAGTGAAACGTAACCACACTTCACCTTCCAGCTCTTCAGTGTCACACGCTTTATAACCGAAAGACTCCTTACGCAACGCTAAAGGAATAGCGGCATCGCACTGCTCAATATATAACGTAACACTACCACCCGTCGGCGTGAACTTGAACGCGTTTCCCAGAAGATTGTAAATAACCTGATTCAAACGCAACGCATCGCCAACAACGCTACCAGGCATCACCCCTCGAACCTCGGTGTGATAGGTAATACCTCGCTCCGTCGCCTGCGTTCGAAATACGGCAGCGAAGGAATCCATAAAAGTACTCAGCTCGAAAGGCTCACATCTGATCTCAATTTTACCGCTTTCTATCTTGCTCATATCAAGCACATCGTCAATCAAGGATAAGAGATGCTCTGCCGAAAATGACACTCGCTCCAAGCAAGCACGCACTTTACTATCGTCACCAACACTATGAAGGGCGATGGCTGTCATTCCCATAATGCCATTCATGGGTGTGCGTATCTCATGGGACATGCGCGACAGGAACTCAGTTTTAGCCATGTTTGCCTGCTGAGCCTGTACGAAGGCTTGTTCGGCGCGATTCTTCTCTTCAGCCAAAAGACGAGTGTTGCGTTTTACTAGACGGTAGTACATAAAAAAGAACAACAGAACAACCAGCAAAACTATGCCCCCGACCACAAACGCATTTACGGAAATAGTTCTGCCAAAGGCCTCTATATCTTCATCGATAACACGGTAAGGCATGACCGTACATAAATACCAATCAGTATCATCAAGAGGCATGAAGTATAAATATTCAGCGCGACCACTGTACACTACAGGCACATTAAGAGTCTCCCTGCGAGCAAATGCCGAACGTATCTTAGCCTCGTCATAACCACTCTCGTAAACCGCCTGCTGCGAAAGCAAGTTAAACAAACTTTCCCCTGGTTCCAAGCCACTGTCTCGGTCACCAATAATGCAGTTTCCTGCGTCATCAACCACAATAGTACGCGAAAATCCATCAAACAATGTTAAGTTCAAACGCTCACTCAAAGCCATAGCATCAAAACCACAAGCCACCTTGATTGCCGTCTTGTCTCCAAAATGTAGGGGAGCAATATCACGCACCAGCACAACCATATCGTCGTACAGCAATACCCGCTGCCCCTGATCATTAC
>JAEWYG010000058.1 GCA_023395755.1 Actinomycetes bacterium
CCATGGTGGCGCACTTTAAGGCGCGTGGTATTATCCCCGCGTTCGTGCTTGATGAAGGGGGCGCGGTTATTGATAATCCACCACTTGGCGTAAAGTGTCCGTTTGCTGTGATTGGTGTAACGGAAAAAGGATTATTCAATGCGTTTGTTACTACGAATGCCCCAGGAGGTCATGCAGCTACTCCTTCACGCGATGATGCTACGGCCAAGCTGGTGTCTGCGCTTGATGAAGTGCAAAAAAACCCTCCTACTGCTAAGCTTGCCAAGCCAATTGAGGCTATGCTCAAAGAACTAGCTGCTCACGGATCGTTCGGATTTCGCCTTGTGTTTGGTAACCTCTGGCTATTTCGTCCTCTTGTGTTGGGCATATTGAAAAGCAATCATGAGACTGCGGCTATGGTGCGTACTACCTATGCTCTTACACAGCTGGCAGGTAGCCCATCGGCTAATATCATACCTAAACAAGCAACAGCTACGGTAAACGTGCGAGTAGATCCTTCTGAGTCGGTGGCCGCTGCGCTTGCGCGTTTTAAAAGCCATTTTGATACCGAAACTCAATTTGAAGTTAGAAGCGCCATCGAACCTTCTCCTGTGTCGCCCTTTGAAAACGATGCGGTGTTTGACTATTTGCGCAGTGTTACGCACAGTGTGTATCCCGATGCAGGTATTGCTCCCTATATTCAGAGCAGCTGTAGCGATTCACGTCACTTTGCGCGTATTTGTCCCCATACGTACCGATTTGCGGGCATCTTATTCAGGGGTGACCAGCGTACGCGCGTACATGGGCAGGATGAGAACTTAGACGTGGACGCTTTTAAGCGGGGTGTGGGATTTTACACAGAGCTTATTCGTCATCTTGATTTGTTGGGGAAATGAGGAACTATGGCTGAAGTAGGCAAGGTTGTGCCGGGCGGAAAAACGTTCTACGGCTGGTGGATTGTTGCGGGCGGTTTCTTAATTATGGCAACGTGCTATACCGTTTTCGTGAACTGCATCCCCTTGTTTCAAACGCATATGGTGGAAGAGCTGGGCGTGACGGTAGGCCAGTTTAATACGGGTGTTTCCATTACAACGGTCGTTGCAGTATTTGCCTCGTTGGTCATTGGGAAGCTTACCGATAAGTGTAGCGCTCGGGTGCTTGGCTGCTTTACGGTTGTGACGAGTGCGGTGGTGTTGGTGGGATTGTCGGCAGTAACCCAGCTTTGGCAGCTGTATGCACTCTGCGTAGTGGCTGGCATGATTGTCGTGGCAGGCACGCGTCTTTTGGTATCGGTGGTTATCTCGAACTGGTTCACACTGAAGCGTGGTTTGGCGGTGTCTATTGCGTTGGCGGGATCGGGTGCTGGTGGTGTTGCCTTGTCACCTTTAACTAGCGTGATGATTGTTGACTACGGATGGCGTACGGCATTCCTGGTGCTGGCGGCAGTATGCTTGGTGGCGTCGTTGCCGTTGGTGTTGGTTGCATTCCGTTCGCGACCCAGCGACAAAGGACTCTTGCCCTACGGGGCAGGGCAGGAGGAACACGCCAAGGTTGATCTATCTCCCGATAAGCCAGTCACGGTGTCGATAGGTTGGAAGGTGTTGCGAAAGAACTCCTGCTTTTGGCTGCTTATTGTGGGTTTCGTAATGATGGGTGTTACCAACGGAGCTATTATCACTAATTCCATTGCAAACATGACCTCAGTGACCGTTGGCGGTGTTGAGGTGGTGTCGGGCGGGCATTCAACTATTTGGGCTGGTAACGTATGGGCATTCTATCTGGCCGTAGTTATTGTGGCAAAGATTGCGCTGGGCGCAGTGTATGACCGCTGGGGCCTGAAAGTAGGTACGGTGCTCGGTACGGCAACGTCGGTATTGGCGGGTGTGGCGCTGTGCTTTCCGGCGACTGATTGGGGTCCGATTCTTGCGGCGGCATCATTTGGATTTGCTACGTGCATGGGTACGGTAGCGCCACCAATTATGGTGGTGAAGGAATTTGGTAAGAAAGATTTAGGCACCGTGACTGGCATCGTAACAGCATTCGAAATGTTGGGGGCTGCGGTAGGTGCGGTGGTTTCGGGTGTGATGTTCGACTCGTATTTATCATTCGTACCGGTATGGATTATGGTAATTGCTGCATCGGTGGTTATGGGCGTGGCGCTGCTGGCGTCGGTTCCAGGAGCGCGCAAGCTGGCAGAGCGACGTATTGCTGAAGGTGCACCGCTACTTGATGCCGAAGGATTTGAGATAAAGGCGTAAGCCTCATTTGCTTTGAATAACACAAACAGAGCGGCCCTTGGTGAGGCCGCTCTGTTTGTGTGTGGCGCTTCGAGTCTGTGCCAAAGGAGTAGCTCGCGAGGGGCTGCTCCTTTGGTAGGTAATGCGACGTTGGGTTAGTCGCGGGTAAGCTTGCGGTGGACGCGATGTGGCTTTGCGGCCTCGGGCCCCAAGCGTTGAATGCGATTTTCCTGGTAGGCCTCGAAGTTACCTTCAAACCAGAACCAGTTGCCAGGGTTGTCGTCGGTGCCTTCCCATGCCAGCATGTGGGTGGCAACGCGGTCGAGGAACCAGCGGTCGTGACTGACCACTACTGAGCACCCAGGGAAGTTTAATAAAGCTTCTTCTAAGCTCGATAGCGTTTCTACGTCTAGGTCGTTGGTGGGTTCGTCGAGCAGCAAGAGGTTGCCACCTTGCTTCAGCGTGAGTGCTAGATTCAGGCGGTTGCGTTCGCCACCCGAGAGCACTCCTGCTGGCTTTTGCTGGTCGGAGCCTTTGAAGCCGAACGCGGCCACGTAAGCACGACTTGGCACCTCAGTTTCGCCCACCATCATGTAATCGTTGCCGTCAGATACAACTTCCCAGAGGGTCTTTTTCGGGTCGATGCCTGCACGGTTCTGGTCGACGTAGGAAACCTTTACCGTTTCACCGATTTCTAGGTTACCTGAGGTGAGCTGCTCTAGCCCTACGATGGTTTTGAACAGGGTGGTTTTACCCACGCCGTTCGGGCCTATTACTCCTACGATACCGTTGCGGGGCAGGGTGAAGGATAGGTCGTCGATGAGTACACGGTCGCCGAAGGTTTTGTGTAGATGCTCTGCGACGATAACCTTTGCACCCAAGCGCGGACCTGCCGGAATTTGAATCTCGGTAAAGTCTAGCTTCTTGGTGGCGAGGGCTTCGGCTTCCATCTGATCGTAACGATCAAGACGAGCTTTGCTCTTGGCCTGACGCGCCTTGGGGCTTGAGCGTACCCATTCCAGCTCGGATTCCATGCGTTTTGCTAGTTTCGCATCGCGCTGGCCCTGTGCCTTGAGACGCTGAGATTTCGTTTCCAGGTAGGTAGAATAGTTTCCCTTATAGGGGAATAAATTACCGCGGTCCACCTCACATATCCACTCGGCCACGTTGTCGAGGAAATAGCGGTCGTGTGTGACGGCCAACACGGCGCCGGGGTACTTGCTGAGGAACTGCTCAAGCCACAGCACCGATTCGGCATCTAGGTGGTTGGTGGGCTCGTCAAGCAGCAGTAGGTCGGGAGCTTCCAATAGTAAGCGACAAAGCGCTACGCGGCGACGCTCGCCACCGGAGAGGTGCGTGATGGGCTCGTCGGGATCGGGGCACTGAAGCGCGTCCATGGCCTGCGACAGCTGGCTATCCAAATCCCACGCATCGGCAGCGTCAATCTCGGTTTGTAGTTGCCCCATCTCTTCCATAAGGGCGTCGAAATCGGCATCGGGCGCGGCCATCTCTTCGCCGATGGCGTTGAAGCGGTCGATCTTAGCGAGGATATCGCCGAAGGCCATGCGGATGTTCTCGATGACCGTCTTGTCTTCGTCCAGCGGCGGCTCTTGCTGCAGGATACCCACCGTGTAGCCAGGCGAGAGTCGTGCGTCGCCGTTGGTAACCTCCTCGAGGCCGGCCATAAGCTTCAATAGTGTGGATTTGCCCATGCCGTTGGGGCCGACGACGCCAATTTTTGCACCTGGGTAGAACGACAAGCTGACGTCATCGAGGATGACCTTGTCGCCGTGCGCCTTGCGCGCCTTGTACATTTGGTAAATAAATTCTGCCATATCCCTCGTTGTGCCTTTCTGTCAGGGACGGTACTGCTTGAATTACGCCCGTGTTGTAAAGCGGAATAGAAAGCATCTGCTTTGTGCGTAGGGCGTAACGTCTATTGTCTCATGAGCGAGCTATGTTTGCGAGGCCGGGTTTGCTTTCATCTCAAGTAAGTTTTGACGTGCTACTATGTTCGCCGACAAAAAGAGGAGGTGAGCAATGCCGCTTATCCATATAACTAGTTTAGACGACCCGCGTTTGTCAGTGTATTCGGGTATGACCGATGCGCAGTTGCGCGATTGCTCCGATTTCGAGCAAGGGCTGTTCATCGCGGAATCGCGAAAGGTGATTGACCGCGCGCGAACTGCGGGGGTGCGACTTTGTTCGCTTTTTTTGGAGGAGAAATGGCTCGCACAGACGATGCCGCTTATCGAGTGCGTATTGGAAGAAGACCCGGCATTGCCGGTGTTGGTGGCCACGCGTACGCAGTTTCATGCGGTTACCGGTTATGAGGTGACACGTGGTGCACTTGCCGCGTTCGAGCGTCCCTCGCTGCCCGATGTGGCGGACTTGCTAGCCGATTCTCATCGCGTGGCGATACTTGAAGATGTAACCAACTATACGAATATCGGTGCGGTGTTTCGCTCGGCGGCGGCTTTGGGTATCGATGCGGTGCTTATTACACCATCGTGTCACGACCCCTTGTATCGTCGTGCGGCACGCGTATCAATGGGAACGGTGTTTCAGGTGCCGTGGACGCGCATCGGAGTGGAGCGCGATTGGGCGTTACGGGGGGTGCCCTTGCTGCGCGCGCTGGGATTCAAAACGGCTGCACTCGCTCTGTCTGATAATGCGGTGCCGTTGCACGACGTGCGCTTGCGGGAATGCGATAAGTTGGCACTGGTTTTGGGTACCGAAGGGGATGGTCTTTCGGCTTCCACTATCGCTCAGTGCGACTATACGGTGAAGATACCTATGGATCATGAGGTAGACTCGCTCAATGTGGCCGCCGCCAGCGCAGTGGCGTTCTGGGAGTTACGTACAAAGTGGCGAAATTGAGAAAGAGTGGAGACACCGCGCAGTGCGTCCACGCAAACAAGGCCCGACAGGTGTGTACGTGCTTGTCGGGCCTTGTTTATGGTGCTGTCGCCTTATAGTGTGCGGCCCTGTCCGCTTCCTAACAGCCTAGTTCGTTTGCAAGCTGTTCGAGGAATAATCCCACATCGGTGACAACGCCGATGGTTTGCCAGCTGCCACGATCGGCAAGTTTGGTTACTACCGCAGGATCGATATCCACGCACACGGTTGTTACTGCAGCAGGTAGCATATTGCCGGTTGCGATGGAGTGCAGCATGGTGGAGAGCATGATACATGCGCCTGCTTGCTGGCACCACGTGCGCATGGCTTCCTGCGCTTCGACCACGTCGGTGATTACGTCGGGCAAAGGGCCATCGTCGCGGATGGAGCCGGCGAGAATGTAGGGGGTTTCCGTTTGCACAAGCGTGTGCA
>JAEWYG010000070.1 GCA_023395755.1 Actinomycetes bacterium
AGTTCCACTAACTCCCGCGCGGCCCGCCCGGCGATCGACCGCGACGCTCTGTGGATCGCCGCAAAAAATGTTGACGGAGGAGAAGGGCGGAATTGTTTGATGCAAGAAGCGAGCGTGCCAGTTGAGGGAGCCGTTGGCCTTGGCGTGGACATTGTGGAAATTACTCGCATGAAGGCGATTCTTGGGCGTACGCCCAACTTTACCACGCGGGTGTTTTCAGAAGACGAGCGCGCTTACTGTGAAAGCACGAATGCTCCCGAGGTTCACTTTGCCACACGGTTTGCGGCAAAGGAGGCCGTGGTAAAGGCCCTCGGTACAGGGTTCTCTCGCGGTATTAGTGTTCGCGATGTTGAGGTGCGCCGCAATGCGAAGGGTCGACCCTACGTCGTTCTTTCTGGTCGGGCGAAGGAAATTGCTCGCGAACGGGGTGTGCGTGAGCTGCCTATCTCGCTGTCGTTTACTCATACCGAGGCGGTAGCCTGCGCCATGGCTATTACCGAAGATTCTTTGCGTGTGGCTGAAAAGCGCGTTGACCCTATGGAAGAATTGGCAAAGCAGTTTAAAGAAGCGCGTGGCATGTTAGACGAATTGGAGCCGAAGCCCACCTCTGAATCTCGCTAGACGCCTACTTCTCGGCGCTTGCAAGTTCGGCTATGGCAGCCGGAATGCACTCGATAATGTCTTCGGCTGTTACGGCGATAATCGAGAGTTGCGAGGCGGCGATGCGGCCTGCGCGGGCATGTAAATCGGTACCGAGGGCGGCGGCATCAAGGGGTGCGATGCCCTGAGCCAGCAATGCCCCCATCATGCCAGCAAGAACATCTCCCGTTCCTGCCTTGGCTAGAGCGGCTGTGCCGTGAGTCATGCGTACGACCTCTTCACCATCCGACAGATAGGTGTCGGCACCTTTTATTACAGCAGTGACGCCAAAGGCGAGTGCGATCAGTCGAGATAACTCGGCTTGATTGTCTGTTGGTAAATCTAAGCTGTGCGCAAGACGTGCAGCTTCACCGCCATGGGGAGTGATAATGGTATCCCAGCCGTTAAGAAAGCGCCTCTTAAGCAAACGTTGACTCTTCTTCGAGGCAAGCGCTCCTAAACCGCCGCCGTCGACCAGTACGGGCATAGGCGCATGTTTTAGTACATAATGAACCAAGGCTTCGGTGGCTGAGTCGTTGCCCTCAAACCCGCTGCCAATGATACATGCGCGTGGTTTGCTGGGGGTTGTCGGTGCCGCAATACTGCTCTGGTCGTTCCAAGGTCGTGCGACGAGAGAGGGGCGCCAGGCGTGCACGATGCTTACTACTTGGGGGTCGGTGAGCACTTCGGTGTAGCCCGCTCCCATGCGCTGACTCGCATAGGCGGCCAGACAGGCGGCACCGGGGTAGCGTGCACTGCCAACAAGGGCGGTAAGCATACCGCGAGTATACTTGTTGGCATCGTCGGCGGGTAGGGGTAAGAGTGCAACCAGCTGGTCTGTGTTGTATTCCCGAATAACATCCATGGAACCCGCCTTTCTGAGGCACGCGATGCGTTTATTTTAGCGCTGTTTCGGCGTTTGTGCGAATGGTCATATGATGAGATGCAGCAAAAGGTTTGTTTAAGATTGGGCTGTGCTGACGATTTAAACGTTGCAGCCTTTGCCTAGCACGGCACCGGTGGGGCATACGTGAAAACAGTTACCGCATTCATCGCAGTGTTCGCCTCGTATGGTGTAGGGATTGCCGGGAGTGAGGGCTTTAAATGTGCAGGTGTCGAGGCAGGTGCCGCATGCGATGCAGTTGTCGCTGATGGAAAAGCCGGGTACTTCGAAGGTGTCGCCACCGAATGCGAAGCGTTCCCGGTAAATCTTGTGGTCGCGGTTGACCATTGCGAAGTCGTAATCGTAACGCTCGCCGTGGAAACGGTGTAGTACAAATACCCGTGTTTCGGGGTACTTGACAATGTCGTGGATAGCTACGTTAAAGTTTCGATCGTGCGGAGCTTTGGCTTGTACCTCCTCTAGAGAAATTTCGCGTACGTCGCCCGATACGCGCATTTGTATGCCGGGCTGAAAGAGCGGTAAGTTGTTCTCGTCGAACACGACTTTACCGAGCGTGCGCTCGCCAGCTACGCTAAGCTTGCCGCCGCATTTGAGTTGGCGATAAAATGGTTTTTCAGACATCGTGCGCAAGTAGAGTCCTTCGCTATCGAAAGCGAAGAAATGCGCAATGCGAGATTCAAGACTGCCTTCACTGTCGAGGGTAGAGAAACTACAACAACCAATTTCGTCAAAATTACGATATACCTCTTCGATGGTAAGCATTGAAGGTTCCTCTCGTGGTTTACTGGTTTGCTGGTAAGGGGATGGTGCGTGCGCGCTTGGGGGTACTCCGTAATAGGTGATAACGTCTTGCGATGGCTTGCGCGTGTGCTTTCATCAGATCAAGCTTGAATAATTCGGTACAATCGACAGAAACATTAGAGACAGAGTTTGCGTCAATGATGCATGCTCCGTGGTCGCTTTCAATAATATCGAAACTACCAAACTCGATAGAAAGCGTTCTGGCTGCACCCTCTGCGGCAGTTTTGGCTTCATCGCTGCAATTTTGGTAGATTTGATAGGTTGATCCCAAGTGATAGGCTGAAAGCCCACACGCGGCAATGCTGCGTTTCACTATAAGCGCGCAGACGCTATCTACCACTTCGATACGAGTGAGAAATTGTCGCGTAGGGATCACGTATTCCTCCACGATAAAGTTGATAGAGGGTGCGCCGGTTAAGAAAAGGCGTGCCTCGGTCTCGTTGTGCGCGATTGTGGTGTAGGTGGTGCGGCCCCCACAGTTTGGTTTAATGATGCAAGGATAGACAAATACTGTCGGGTTGAGATTGCTTGGTAGTGCACAGGCATAGAGTGCTGGCGTGACGAAGCCTGCGCTGGCTAGAATTTTCGTTGCGAGGTGCTTGTCGGTTTCGAAAAAGTGCGCACGACCCGGGTTGATGAGAGGAATGCCTAACTGTTCAGCAGCTTCAATAATGTAGGGCATGCGGTCAAGCGACGCCTGGTGGTTGCGGAATTGAGCACTTGCGAATACGCGGCTCACTAATAAATCACAAGCGAGTGCCTCTGTCTCGGCCGCAGCGTCTTCCATATTGATTAGGCGTGAGGGAACACCACAAGCCTCAATTTCGGCTAGGAGTTTATGGTCGGACCATTCATTGGACTCAAACAAAATGCCAATCACTAGATGCTCCATTCCAAAAGCTTGCTGAGGAATCGCTGTAGCTCAGGCGTTTCGGGATGGTCGAATAGCCGTGCACTATCGCCGTATTCCAGAAGCGAGCCTCCGTGAAGGAAGGCCACTTTGTCGCAAGCGTGGCGAGCAAAGCCCATCTCGTGGGTGACCACGATGAAACGCGTCCCGGTTTCTTTGAGGCTGTGAATGGTGTCGAGTACGTCGTTGGTGAATTCGGGGTCGAGGGCGCTGGTGGGTTCATCCAGAAGCAACATTTTCGGACGCGCTGCCACTGCGCGTGCAATGGCGACGCGTTGCTGTTGACCTCCGGAAAGTTGCGCCGGATGCTTGCTTTTTTCGGTGCCGAGGCCAAAGTGAACAAGGAGTTCGGCCGCACGTTCTTCTGCCTGATGCGAAGCGTAGCCGTGGACGACACGCAGGGGTAGCGCGATATTTTCGAGGGCAGTGAGGTGGTGGAACAGCCCACTGTTTTGGAACACGAACCCTAGTTGCGCGCGATAGTTGGGTAGTGCGCGCGGGGTGTAATCGATGGTTGTGTCATCGAGCGAAACCGTGCCACTGGTGGGAGTCAGCAGTCCTCCGACGATGCGCAAAAGGGTAGACTTTCCTCCACCAGAAGGACCAATAATGGCAAGCGTCGATACGTCGTCATCGAAGTTGATACCGCGTAGAACTTCCGTGCCATCGAATTGTTTGGAAAGCTTCTCTATCTTAATGCGCATAGGTGAGCCTCTTCTCGAAAAAACGACTGACGAACATGATAGGAAGTGTTAGGCACAGATAGAGGGCCCCCAGCAACATGAAACAGCCAAACAGGTTGAAGTTGGTAGCGCTAATCTCGCGCATGACTTGCGTAAGCTCAATAACGGCAATGACAGACAGAAGCGACGAGTCCTTCACGATGGTGGCGAATTGGCCAGTGAGGGCGGGCAGGGTGCGTGCGATCAACTGAGGAACAATCACATGGCGGATTTTCTGCCACCGCGTGAACCCCACCGCATCAGCTGCTTCCAGTTGACTTACATCGAGGGAGAGTAGGCTACCGCGTACAATTTCGGCAATATAGGCACCGGCGAAAACCGACAGAATAATGATGCCGGCTACCACCTTATTGTCAATGCCCCAGGCCGTGCCGATGATGTAATAAAACAGGTAGATTTGCGCCAATAGGGGGGTGCCGCGCACAATTTTCACGTAGAGGTCGCATAGGTAGCGCACGGGTAAAATGCGGCAGCCCTGTCCCACGGCCACGGGAAGCCCGATGACGAGGCTAATCACGAGGCTTGCTGCGGATAACTCAATGGTTAGCAGAAAGCCGTCAAGGATGCGCGTGCGGTATTGTGTTACGAAATCGAAGTTCAGGGTAATGCCTGCCATGCCGAGTGATACCCAGAAAAGCGCAACAACTACAAGACAGACTAAGAGGTAGTTCGCAAGTCCTTTTCCCCATGATGCTGGCTGTTTTGTCTGAGTCATGAAAAAGTTAGCGAGAGTAGAAAGAGCTTTCACAACGTGCCTTTCTTGAGTGGATTGAGGGGTGGCCTTGTTTGGGGGACGGTTTTGTTTGCAAGGCTGCCTCTCATAGAAGCTGGATTGCGGGAGACTTCTCGTAAAAATGTGGTGAGGTTAAGCAAAGTCAAAGAACCACTTAAAGCCGAGTTCGTCAAAGGATGCCTTTTCGGCAGCAAGATGCTTTTCGGTCAGACGGTCGAACTCGCCGTTTTCCTTGGAAGCGGCAATGAACTCGTTCAGTTGTTTTAGTAGCTCGTCGTTGCCCTTTTTAACGGCAACTCCCCAAGACTCAGGGTCTTGAAAGGGGATGAATACTGCTTTGGTGGTATCGGGATTTTTCTGGTTATTGCGATAGATAGTAAGTTGGTCATAAAGGAACCCATCTGACTTGCCCTGTACTACCTCGGTGACGCATGCGCTCTCGTCGGCTAAGCGTACAATTTCGGCATTCGTGAGATTTTTTGTAGCATACACATCTCCCGTAGAACCGGTTTTTACTGCCACCTTTTTACCTGTTTGATTGAGATCGTCAATGGTGGCAATGTTGGATTTTGTGTTCGCAAGGATGGCAAGTTGAGCTTCTGCGTAAGGGCTACTGAAAGCGACCTGTTCTTTGCGAGTGTCGGTAATGGTGATAGAGCTTATGACGCAGTCCACTTTGCCGGTTTGCACGGAGGGGATAAGCCCGTCGAATGCAGTATTTTCAATACGGATGTCGTAGCCGTATGCCGCGCCGAAGTCTTTCATAAGGTCGACGGAAACACCACTAGGTTCGCCTGCGTTATCCTTGGTTTCAAAGGGAGGATAGGCTAATTCCATACCTACGGTGAGAGTTCTGCTGCCGTTTGTTGAGGCGCTTTGGTCTGAGGTGGTTGGCGCGTTTGATGAGCAGCCGCTTAGGTACATAAGCGCTGCTGCGGCAAGCGCTACTACAACAAGCGCCCCCTTTAAATGTTTGAGTGTGACGATCATGCACGTTCTCCTTCCAGTGCTGTTTTGAAATTGTCTTGCATAGTGCGCAAGACGTTATTAAGGGTGGTGAGGTCGTTTTCCTCGATGCCGCGTACTTGGATTTCGTAGAGATCGTTCGAAATGCTTTCGAAGGCTGGTTGTAGTTGTTGACCTTTGGGGGTGAGTGACACGAGGGTAATGCGTTTGTCGTCGTTGAGCTTTGATGTAGTTACATAGCCTGCGGCCGCAAGTTTTTTTATGAGGGCCGTTACGGTGGAGGGGTCTCGGTCGATGCGCTGGGCTAAGTCGCTCATGGGTAATTCGTCGTGGGCGAAAAGTTGAACAAGAATATCGCCATGGGATGGTGCTATTCCCACAAGTCCCTGCTGTTCAAGGCGTGCGATAAGGAATCGGTTGGCCAATGCCAGAGTGCGTGAGAGCTGATTGACCGTGTCTTGCAAGGGTGCGCTCCTTTCTTCTAGGGTGAAGCGGGGGTTAGTATACTTTGATGTCAAAGTAATGTCAACGAGAATGGGAGTAAGATAAACGTTGGGGGAGGTGGGGTGCATGCGGTCACGCGAATTGGAGTCGAGGATTGCGTGCCCCCGTAAATAGTAATTATGGGTCAAAAGGTCGCGATTCTATGGGTTTTGAGCGCATGTAAGACCACCACTTCGGATACTGCGCTCGATCTCGATATTTGCGCTCGCTCTATGGACTTGCTTCTACGTAAAAGTTTTCTAAGGTTTACTTTTGTGCGGTCGTCCGCTATTATTTGTTAGCCTAGGGAAACAAATGGAGGGATATCGTGAAGCGAGTAAAGCGAAATTTGAACAAACTTTCCAGCGATGGCGGGCGGGGTAACATTGATGTTGTTCTGTGCTCGCGCGTTGCCGAATCAAAAGAGGCTGCTGCGAAGAAACGGAGCCACCCACGTGATCGTCGTCCCCGTGCGGTGCGCCTAGCCTGGGCAGCGGGTGGATTTTTATCGTTTGGTCTAGGAGCTTTAGGGGCGGTGATTCCTCTGCTGCCCACCATTCCGTTTCTTCTGGGGGCGGCATTCTGCTTTGCACGTAGTTCCGAAGCGCTGGATCAATGGTTTCGTTCCACGAAACTTTACCAAGCGGTGCTTCAAGGTTATGTGGCTCGTCGTGCTATGACCTTGCGCTCTAAAGTAATGCTGCTTGCTCCCATTACGTTCTTGTTGGGTGTTTCGTTTGTACTTATGGAGGGCGTTTTTGTAGGTCGCGTTTTGGTGGTTCTCGTATGGGTGGCCCATATTGTTTATTTCGGATTCGTGATAAAAACGACGCGTGACGACGCATCTGTTGTCGATAGTGAGGGTGGTCGGTAATCATGTTCGACAAGCGTCTGTTTGCGCTTGTACCCGAGGTGCGCAACTATATTGTAGCAAGCGTTGCGCTTCGATGGGTAGGGCTTGTGGCCACCATTGCCTTGTTTGTTTTGGTGGGTTCTTTTCTGCAAGAACTGCTTGTTTCTCCTGCTGCTGCGCAAGGTTCCTTTGTTGCGGCATGTGCGGCGGTAGCGGTGGTGATACGTATGGTTTGCACAGATTGGTCCCAGAAACAGGGTCTTGCTGCCGCGGCAGTAGCCAAACAAGTTGTGCGTCAGCGCATGTACGACAAGCTTGTAAGGTTTGGTCCTGCATACAGCGAGCGGGTGGCTACAGCTGAGGCCGTGCAGCTTAGTGCCGAAGGTGCCGAGCAATTGGAAAGCTATTTCGGTTTGTATCTTCCGCAGCTATTCTATGCGGTACTTGCCCCGGTTACGTTGTTTGCCTGTTTGGCGCCGTTGTGCGCTCCGGCAGCGGGGGTATTGCTTGCGTGCGTACCGCTTATTCCCCTTTCTATTATGGGTGTGCAAAAGTTTGCCAAACGCGCTATGCGCAATTACTGGGGTGCCTATACCGATCTAGGTGGGGCGTTCCTAGATAATCTGCAAGGCCTTACCACGCTCAAGATATACCAAGCCGACGGAATACGTCACCAGGCGATGAACCGAGAGGCCGAACGCTTTCGTAAGGCTACTATGAGCCTCCTTTCCATGCAGTTGAATTCCATTACTGTCATGGACTTACTTGCATACGGTGGTGCTGCGGCAGGTATTGTGGTGGTTCTGGCCCAGCACAGCGCCGGTATGGTTACCTTCGGTGGGGCGTTCTCTCTTGTGTTCCTATCGGCTGAGTTCTTCTTGCCTATGCGTTTGCTGGGATCGTTCTTTCATACAGCCATGAACGGTATGGCTGCAGCCGAGAAAATATTCGCCATCTTAGATGCGCCTGAGCCGCGCAGTGGCGCACGGGTGGTTGATTGTCGGCGCGTCGATGTGGTGTGCAGGGGTGTGAGCTATTCCTATGATGGCGAACGTAAGGTGCTTTCTAATATAGACTTTGTCGCGCCTACGCGAGGGCTTACCGGTATTGTGGGCGAGAGCGGGTCGGGTAAGACCACGCTTGCTGGTGTGTTGTCGGGGCGCATCAACGGTTATGACGGATGCGTGGAAGTGGGCGGCGTAGATGCGCGTGCGTTGTCGTTTGCTTCGCTCATGGAAACCGTGACCACTGTGCCGTCGCGCAGCTACCTTTTTAAGGGGACGGTGCGAGAAAACTTGCAGCTTGCCAACCCTCATGCATCCGATGAGGAGCTGTGGAGCGCGCTGGCGACATGTCGCTTGGATGTATTCGTACAGGAGGCGGGTGGGCTTGAGGCTGCTGTGGCCGAACAGGGTGCAAACTTGTCGGGAGGTCAGTGTCAGCGTCTTGCGGTGGCGCGGGCGCTGCTGCACGATGCTCCTCTTTATATATTTGATGAAGCTACGTCCAATGTGGATACAGAAAGTGAACGAGCTATCTTTGACGCTATTGCTGAGCTGGCGAAACGTGCATCGGTCATCGTGATCTCTCATCGTTTGGCGGCTGTGCGTCATGCCGATCGTATCTATGCGCGCGATGCCGGTGGTCTTGCTGAGGCGGGCCCTCATGAGGAGCTTATGAAGGCGGGTGGCGTGTATGCCCGGCTGTGGAATAAGCAGGCCGAACTGGAGTCATATGCAAGCAATTTGCAAGCGTCTTGTGTAGAGGAAGCGCTTACGCACACAGCTGAAAGCCACCTACGAGTGGGTAGGGCCCCTTCGTCTGCTTATCCTGCGGCCACGATTTCCCTGCGTAAGCGTTCGCACGTTTCGGTCATGCTTGGCATGCTTAGGCTTGCTCGTCCGCTTGTGCCGTGGATGATTCTAGCTATCACTCTGGGTGTGTTGGGTTTTGGAGCGGCTATCTTTCTTACGGTATTTGCTGCTTATGCGCTGCTTGACCAAAGCGGTATGCCTCAAGTGGTGACAGGGAGCGTGGCAGTGGTGGCCCTCGTGTGCTGTGGGCTGTTGCGCGGCCCTTTGCGCTATGGCGAGCAGATGTGTAACCATTATCTGGCGTTTAAGCTGCTTGCGCTTGTGCGCGATCGTGTGTTTGGTGCGCTGCGCCGCCTTGCGCCCGCTAAACTCGAGGGGCGTGCTAAAGGGGACCTCGTGTCGCTTGTTACGTCGGACATTGAACTTATGGAGGTGTTTTACGCCCACACTGTCTCGCCGATTGCTATTGCGGCACTGGTGTCGGTGGGTATGGTCGCATTCATTGGTTTTGTTTCGCCGGTACTGGGCGCGCTGGCACTGGTGGCTTATGCGGTCGTGGGAGTGGGCGTGCCGCTTGTAGCGTCGCGTGCTGCCGGCACCGATGGGCGTGCTTTGCGTGAAGGCATGGGGCTTCTTAACACATTCGTGTTGGATAGCTTGCGCGGCTTGGGTGAGACATTGCAGTATGGACGCTCGGCAGAGCGTTCGCGTGAACTCGCGCATAACATGACCCAGCTCTCCGAAGTGGAGAAACGGTTGAAGGGTAAGGCGGCCTTGTTTGGGGCGCTCACCAGCGCGCTTGTCGTGTTTTTCGACCTGGTGATGGTGGGCGCGGCGGCAGCTTTATACACGACAGGGCTGATTGACTTTGGTGGTGCGGTTGTTGCCATTTCGGCTTTTATGTCGTCGTTCGGGCCCTTGATTGCGGTGGCAGATCTTGGCTCATCGTTGCAACAGACGTTGGCTTCTGGAGCCCGCGTGCTCGATTTACTTGAGGAGCAGCCCCAGACTCAGGATGTGTCTGACGGAGAAAATGTAGAAGGCTTTACTGGTGCGATGATGCGGCGGGTTGACTTCTCCTATGGTGGTAGTCGCGTATTGGAGCGCGTTAACATGTGTATCCAGCCCGGTTCGATTGTTCATCTGGCGGGACCGAGTGGATCAGGCAAGTCGACCTTACTTCGGCTCCTTATGCGTTTTTGGGATGTTGAACGAGGTGTTGTGGAGTTGGGTGGCGCTGATATTAGGCGGATAAATACCACAAGCTTACGCGCCTCTCAAAGCTATATGACGCAAGATACCCATCTATTCTCGGGTACCATCGAAGAAAATATTCGTCTTGCAAAGCCATCAGCCACGCCGGACGAAGTAGCCGAGGCGTGCCGTAAGGCTGCATTGTTCCGTTTTGTTGAACATTTGCCGCATGGCCTCGATACCCAGCTTGGCGAGCTGGGTGAAGGGCTTTCGGGTGGTGAGCGTCAGCGACTGGGGTTGGCGCGTGCTCTTCTCCATGATGCCCCCCTTATGCTGTTGGACGAACCCACATCGAATCTCGATGCGCTCAATGAGGCTGAGGTGCTGCGCGCCCTTGAACAGCATCGAGGCAACTCGACTATCGTTTTGGTAAGTCATCGTGTATCGACGGCAGCTGTGGCCGATGAGGTATATACCGTTGCGGATGGTCGTGTGAGTAAGGAGACCTCTCAGAGATGAGGCCCGGTTGTTTCTTGTGCGCAAACGGCCTATTACGATGCGTAAACGTCTTTCATGCAACCACCGTGCGTCAAGAGGGTGCGGTACAATAGCCGGCGATCATAGTGGCGCGTATGGTCGTGGCGTGCTGCGTAAACTATTAGATAAAGGAGCGTGACGCATGGAAACGGCGAAAAAGAGAGACTGGGGACTTGTTGTTTCGGGTATTTTGCTTGTTATCTGTGCGTT
>JAEWYG010000198.1 GCA_023395755.1 Actinomycetes bacterium
CCATAGGATGGGGAAGAGTGTCTTTCATCGCGCGAATGCGGGTATTTTGGGGTTATGTGCCAGAGGGGGATGTAAATACCCGAAAACAGGGGAGGGAGGGTTGAGCTATGTTTTACCAGATGAAATAAGCGGATATCTTTTTGTTAAGCGATCGTGGGCTGCTTGCCTACGATCTGGTGAACGATAGAGCGAGAGAAACGGGGAGAGTGTCGGAGCATGCTACGATAAGACGGCTATTGACGACAAGGAGCCGAGCTATGCCTACATTCCGCGAAGTAATGAAGGTTGCAGAAGTTACCTTCAAAGATAATACCTCGGGCAAGCGTATGCGTGAGATTGAGCGGATACTGCGCAAGCATCATGCCTATTCGGGGCTTACCCCCCAAAAGGCTACCGCAATTTTGGAGGATTTAGGACCCACCTTTGTGAAGATGGGACAGAT
Source organism: Actinomycetes bacterium (assembly GCA_023395755.1). Lineage (GTDB taxonomy): Bacteria > Actinomycetota > Coriobacteriia > Coriobacteriales > Eggerthellaceae > Gordonibacter. The sequence continues at coordinate 443 of JAEWYG010000198.1, forward strand.
TGCCTCGAATCGCAGCGATATTATTCCCAAAGAATATGCCGACGCCTTCAAGGCTTTGCGAGCAAACGTAGCACCGGTGCCATTTTCCGTGATTATGGATACGATTGAAGAGTCGTTAGGACATCCTTGGCAAGAGACGTTTGCCGAGATTGAAGAAGAACCCTTGGGCTCGGCTTCAGTGGCGCAGGTGCACCGTGCTCGATTGGCGCAAGGTTTAGGCAACCCTATGGAGGTAGCTACGGATGGATTAAATTCTGCTGATCGGACGAAGAATGGGTTACCTACGGATGGAGCAGTGGATGAAGGAAACCCCTTCGTTGCCGTAAAGGTTCGACGGCCCAACGTGGTAGAACAGATGGCTCAAGACATTACCTTGATTAAGCATGTGCTGGCTCTAGCCGATTTGGCGCACGTTCCAGGGGGTATTATGCTGACCCTCGATGAGCTAGTGGACGAACTGGCACGTACCACGGGTGAAGAAGTAGACTTTTGCGTAGAGCTGGGCAATTTAGAGCGTTTCGGGCGCGATCTTTCCGATCAATCTCAGGTGGAAAGCCCGCGGCCTTATGCTGCGCTCAGTACCGATGAGGTACTGGTTATGGAATACGTAGACGGACCGCATATTAACGATCTTGCAGCATTGCGCGCTCAGGGTGACGATCCGGCTGTGCTTGGCCGTCGTTTAGCTGAAAGCTATGTGACGCAGGTTATCGATAACGGGTTCTTTCATGCCGACCCGCATCCAGGAAATATCTTGGTGCGCAATCATGCTGTCGTGTGGGTAGACCTGGATATGACCGGATCTCTTTCGTCGTCTGAGCGAGCTATTGTCGGGAAACTTTTCGTTTCGGTAGCGAAGGGCGATGCGTTTGCATTGAAAGATGCTTTGTTGGCTCTTGCTAAAGAGCATGGCCCGGTTGACCATGGACGGCTTCTGGAACAGATTAGCGCACTGATGGCCTCGTATGCATCGTCTGATTTGGTCGACATAAATGTGGGTACGGCACTACTGGATGTTATTGAAGTGCTGCGTACCCAGAATCTTACTTTGCCACCCTCTCTTACTATGTTGGCGCGCGGCATGATGACACTTGAGGGAGTGCTAGTGGATATTGCCCCAGACGCCAGCGTGGTGGGCATTATCTCAGATCACGTGAAGCGCCAAACGTTGAGGATGGATGCGCTTGAGGCGAAAGCGAAGGAATTGTTTGCTGCTTCGACGGCCTCAGCCGAGGCATTTACCCGTCTTCCTCTGCAGGTATCAAACACTCCGGAAATGCTTGATCGCGGACAAGTGAAAGTGGGTGCCGACTTACGTATTCCTCGCGATCTGGTGGCGGCTCTCTACTCGGTAGCGGGGACGGTCTCGCTTGCTTTGATATCGGCCGGGTTGTTTGTTGGTTCAAGCCTTATCTCGCAGACGAATATGCAACCTAAGTTGTTGGAGGTGCCACTGCTGGGAGTGCTGGGCTATTTGGGTGCATTTATTTTGGGCGTCTACGTTATTTGGCGTACCTTGCTTACTCGCCATCAGCAGCGCAATAACGAAAAAGTGGAATAAGCGCCAAAAAGGTTGCCTTAAAAGAACTGGGCCCCTTAGATGCATAGGTGGAGCCCAGTTCAGAGATATGCTTTTGACGAATGCTGAGTGGTTATGCCTTATGCTAATACCACTACTGCAGCAGGATCTTTTACGCGAAGGGCGGCTGTTTCCATGATGCGGAAGTGGTGGTTAAAGTCCACGAATTCCGAATAGCCCACCGAGAGGTCGAGTCCCACTGCCAGATCGAGGTATTCCGGCTCGGCGCATACCAGTAGCGCCTTACCAGCACCCATAACGCTGGTCATGTAGACGTTGTCGCCAATCAGTTTCTTGATACGGTCTATCTCTAATAAACCGGTGTTTGGTTGTAAACGTTGCAGGTCTAAGAATAGATCGGGTGATACAACCAACACGTAACGGCCCAGATAGCCAGTTTTTGCCAGCTGCGATACTGCGGCAGTTACATCGGTGAAGCTGTTTTCACCTTTGCTCCAGTCGCCCTTTTTCATCTTGATTGAACCCTTCACGGTGAGAAGACCCGCGCTACCGAGAGCGGCGTTACCGTTCAAGATGAGGTCGTCTTCCCGATGGGCCGCCTTCTTGGCGGCGGCAATGGCTGGCGCGAGATCAATGGGCATGCCCGTACGTGCGGCCAGGTCCATGTCGCGGCCGAGTAGGGTGAAATTCTCAAAGAATAGCGGGAGCTCAAGCTGTACCCGGCCGACAATACGCCCGATACCGTCTTCAAGCACTTCTTCTTTATTTACGCCGTCCATAGACACGGTTGTGGCGCCTACGCCGAGCGGCCCATGAATTTTCAGAAAGCGACGACAGGTAAGCTGTTTACGGGCTGTTCCAATAACGGCTTCATCGATGCGGTTCCATAGTTCGTCCGACAGGTCTGCCGATTCTCGAGCGAGATAATCCATAACGAACACCTTTCTTCTTCGGTAGTGCGAAAAGCGCGGTTTTTATTCTGACAAATCTCCAACAGAGGGACCGGAAGCAGGCGCGATTTCTCCATCTGTCTTGATGCCCAAGTCTCCCAGCATTTCTTGAACTTCGCCTTCACCATCCAAGAAGAACTCGGTCTCTTTCGGATCGAGGTGACGCATCAGGGTAATGAGCTCTCCCATATGAGCTTTTTCCTCGTCACGGATATCGGCTAATACTGCTTTTGCTGCCGGGTCGTCAGTGGCCAGGTAATGAGATTCGTATAGGTAGATTGCTTCAAGTTCGCCGGCGATGTCGAGGCGTAGAGCTTGCATGAGTTCGGCGTTAGACATTTTGCGGTCAACGTTTCCTGCAAACGGGTTAGCAAAGCTGGGCATAAGATTCCCTTTCCTTAGTGGAGTCGCTTGGTGTATCCGATGGAGCTCTTTGGGCTGCATCGGGACGGTAGCCGCACGACCATTTCCTTCACCTTGAGGATATCTTACTCCGCAAAGAGATCCTTGTCTGCTGAAATACGCTCTTATTGATAATTCTTCTCAATAAGAGCGTATTTGTTTCGACTCTGTTGAGAGACGAGCAGAATACAAGCAAGTTGTTTGCCTTCGGCTTGACATTAATCTTCGGAAGGCTGTTTCACAATAAGTACGGGCATTTCGGCGTGACGCAGGACGTAGCTGCTTACGCTGCCAAGCATGCCGCGCAGAGCGCCCAGTCCACGCGACCCCATAACAATGAGGTCGCAGCTATGTTTGTTAGCGTAGGTGACGATCTGTTCAGCGGGAACGGTTTCCTCCAGCATCTCGATAATAATTCTGCTCATAAGACCCTTGAGCAGTGCATCGATATGCTCGTGTAGCTTTTTATTAGCTTCTTCCACCACGCTCTCAAACAACGCATGTACTTCTTCGGAAGACTCGATGGTTTCACGTGTGCGGCCTTGGGCTTCTAGTCGATTGATAACCAGCTGTTCGGTGTCAACAATTTGTATGATGCGGAGGGTGAGGGTGGGGTCGTCGCGCACGAACTTGAGAGATTCTGCCAATGCTGCGCGGGCAGATTCGGATCCGTCGTAGGGTACCAGAATATTGTCGTAAAGCATGGTTTCCTCTTTTCGTCAGACGTCCCTTAGGATGTAGATCTTTTATGTCAGTATATCAGCATCAAAATGGCAGGTGTTAACGGCTTGAAGACAGTGGGTCGGCGTAGCCTTCTCGTTTGCGCCTCAGATTACCTGTTGTACAGGCAATGCCGACAAGGCTACAAAATGCAAGACCGGCGTAGCGGGGAGGTGCTGGTGGATAAGCTTTATTGGGTAGAGGCAACAAACTCAAAACTGGCATGTGGCGATACCTCGTCGAGTAGCATACGTCCCTGTTTCGAGAAGCGGAATCGTACCGGAACGGAAGGACTTTCGTGGATGGATCGTTCCATCAGGCCCTTTGAGGGAGCTTGGAGGAGATGTCCCTGTGTTTTAAGCACTTCGACGCGCAGAGTCATATCGCCTTGGATTAGGTCTATAAGCGACTTGTTGGCCTCTACGATGTGCACACCTCGGTAGGTTGCGAATCGATATTCGTGCCCATCAATCGATACCACGGCGATGCATCCGATGAAACGAAATCCTGCGAGGGGTATTTCCGCAATAGCTACCATAATGGATGTTTCGCTGGGAAAATCGACGCTCTGCACCCAAGTATAGCTACGGGGGAAACTGTGTCCTCGGTCTCCCTCCATGTAGCCAAGGCCATCGTCGAAGCGTAAGGTTTTTCCATTGAGGACAATCTCGCCGTCTACATGGTGGCGCATGCTGAACACGGTGTGCTTGGTTTCCAGAGGCAGGAAAGCAAAAGGCCCCATAATATCGGAGCGCAGGGGGGTGAGTCGTCGGTAGCGCAACCATCCCGAAAGCTCTAGGTCTAAGGTTCGTATGTGTAAGTTCATGCCATAGGGAGTAAATAAGCTCCCTCCTATGCGCATATCGTTGCAGTGATGAAACGTGTCAAGCGGATAGGGAAGGTAATGGGAGTTGTTAGCCAACACCACTTGAATAAATGCGGTGTCATGCGCTCGTCCAGGAATGATGGCTAAAACGTCGTCTCCCTGTTGCTGCTTCATATACCAGCCCTCGTAATACGGTTTCATATGCGCTCCTGGCATCGGGAGCATCGATGATAGCATCGCCCCAGGTGAAGTAATTGGATCGTTGTTGTTCCGTAGTCAAAATGAGACCGAGAATGCCCTTGAGCGACGATAGTTGTTTTCTTGCTTTGGAATAGCAGGAAGGCGCTTTTTAGAGCGGATATTCGCGATTTCCCTGGAATCTGTTCGGTATGTGAAGTGAAATGAACAATGTTCATAAAGTGCTTGCATTCTGCTCGAGGGTACCTATAATGAGCGTCGTTAAGGAAATGAACATTGTTCATTTTGAAGGAAGAGTGGCATGGTTAAGAAGGAAGCCCCGTGCCTTAGCTCTTCAGGTGAAAGGAAGCGATAATTATGTCCGTTCAATTGGTGCTGGCAACAACGGCAATTAGTTTGGCGCTCGTGTTTTACACCATTGGCGTGTTCGACGAGCGTAAGCATTCACTTACCAAGCGTAATTTGGTTCTGTTTTGGACTGGCTTTGTGTTCGATACAACGGGTACCACCATTATGACAATGATGGCGCAAGACGGAGGTTCCACGGCATTAGGAATGCATGCGGCTTCTGGCGTGCTGGCCATTATTCTTATGGCTGCCCATGCAACGTGGGCGACGGTGACGTATGTGCGTGGTAGCGAGCGTGCGAAGGAGCGCTTCCATACGTTCAGCATTGTAGTGTGGCTGTTCTGGCTGATGCCGTACACGTTGGGTGTTTTGCAGGGTGTGCCCATGCTCCACTTGGCGAATTTGCAGGCAGGCATAGGTTCGCTCGTTGTGGTGGGCGTGGCTGCTTTGGTCGTTGTGATTAGCTCGACACATAATCGCAAGCATCATCTGCCGCGCAGCTAGTTCGGTGAGTGCGTTGTTCGAAATTTTAATGGTGAGTTCTGCGATGGAAGGACGTTCGCGAATACGGCATACCCCGGACCGCAACTCGTGACCCGGGGTATGTGAAGGAGGACTCGCTTGAGTTAGTTCGTTACCCGTATATAAGCACCTGTGCCACTAGCATTGCGCCACCGAATACCAGCACGAACACAACCATAGGTAAAACGAATTTCAGCCAGTGCGTGTACTTCATGTCCAGCATGGTTAGTGTTGCCAACACCAGTCCTGTTGGCGCCAGGAATAACATGGCATACTGGCCCCACTGGTAGGCGCATACAATGATGAAGCGTGGGATGCCTACCGTGTCGGCAAGGGGCGCCAAGATGGGCATGGAAAGCACTGCCAAGCCCGAAGAAGACGGCACCACGAAGCCTAGGAAGAAGAAAATTATTAGCAGCATAATAATAAACAGAGGTCCGGTCATTCCAGCAACGGCGCCAGACGACCAGTCCAGCAGGGTATCGGAGATCATTCCCTGTTCCATGACTAAGTTGATGCCGCGCGCCAATCCGATAATGAGGGATACGCCAACGAGGCTCGATGCGCCCTTGATAAAGGCGTCGACGGCATCTTTTTCCACTACGCCCGACAAGAACATGATAATGATGGCGATAGCAAGGAATGAAGCCGCCATTTGAGGGAACCACCAGCCTTGGCTCATAACGCCCCACACCATAATGGGGAAGGCCGTTACGAACAATACCAAGATAACCTTTTTACGCCACGTGAATTTGCCCTGCTCGGGTGAGGGGCCTTCGGCGCCGGTTGAGTACAGCTCGCGAAACTTTTCGCGATCGGAGTAGGTGTAGGAGAACGCGGGGTTCGCCTTGATCTTCTTGCAATACCAGTACAGATAACCGATAACCACAATTGCGCCTACGATACAGCCAACAACGCGCCACTCGAGGCCTTCGGTAAACACGGTGCCTGCTGCATTCGAAGCGATAACCACCGAAAATGGATTGATGGTAGAAAAGGTGGTGCCCATTGAGCCAGCAAGGAAGATTGCGCCTACGCATACAATG
>JAEWYG010000049.1 GCA_023395755.1 Actinomycetes bacterium
TGTTTCATCCGATTCCCTCCCTGATTTCTCCCACTGCCCTTCATGGGGCGATCGGTTCCTTACCGATTGACTCCATTGTTCAGAGTTGTGTGAAAGAGTTCAAAGAACGGAATGCACATTCGTTAGCATAAGCACGACAAAAAATAGATTTGTTCGCTTTAAGCAAACAAACTCTCATACCGTACTAGTGCGCATCGAAGCAAACAAACGCCATTACCTTAAAGGCCTTTAAATATCGCACGTACTTCGTCAAGAACCTCGTTGTCGGCAGCTATGATGGCGGTATCGCCAGGATAAAGTATGGTTTCCCCGTTCACTACCTGTACGTCGTCATCTTTAGTCGACACAGCCACCAGCAAACTATCTTCAGGCATAGACAATGAAGAAGCAAGCACACCCAATTCATTGGAGTGATACCGCATACGTGGTACCACTATTTCGGCCAGCTGAACATTGCCATGCGTCAACGACGAAACAACGCTAACGCTACCCAGTAGCGTTTCCTCCTCGATAAGGTTCGCAATAAGCGTGGTAGATGATACGCATTCTATGCCCACCTCGCGAAAGATGCGAAGGTTTTTAGGGTTATTTACGCGCGCAATGCAGCGAGGCACATTAAACACACGTTGCGCAATCTCGCACGATACCAAGTTATCATCGTCCTGCCCAGTGGTAGCAACAAATACATCCGCCTTACGAATACCTGCATCTTCTTGATACTTAGAATCACAACCATCACCATGAATAACCAGATAGCGGCCTTCAAGCACGATAGATAAATGATCGGCTGTCTGCAGATTTTCCTCGATTACTGCCACGTCATTGCCACTTCGCAGCAACACCGAGGCTAAATACTCACCAATCTTGCCACCGCCGGCAATAACGATATACATGTCTGCTCCTAATCTTGAATATAGCGGGAGAACGATTCAATAAGCTCATGACGTACGCACACCAGCACGGAATCGCCGTGGTAGAGAATGGAGTCTCGAGTAGGTATAGAAGAGGCAGACCCGTCGCCGCGCTCAAAAGCAATAATGCGAATGTCATGATCGCGTTCCATCTCTGACACCCGTATAGTGCGATGATCGTCGTCGCGCCAACTCAGATCGAGAGAGAAGCGCAGTAGCTCAAATTCGCCGAACGTATCGATATGAGCACCATGACCCGACATAATTTTGCTGAACACATCCTCGGCCACTAACGATGTACCGCACACATGGTCGATGCCCAGCTGCATATAAGCGCGCTCATGATCAGGATTATACAGACGCGCAATCACATGAGGAACACCAAATAGGCGACTACCTACTTCAGCTACCATGAGATTCGTATTGTCAAACTGGGTAACAGCAGCAATAACGCCACACTCCTCCACCCCAGCTTTAACAAGCGTCTCTTCATCGAAGCCTAACCCTTGCACCGTCGAGCCGTTAAAATTACGCCCCAAGTTCGCAAACGCGTCTGCGCTACGATCGATGACACACACGTTGCTGCCGTTATCCGACAGCATGTTCGCCAACTGCGAGCCTACACGTCCGCAGCCAACAACAATGACGTTGTCCATGACGCTTCCTTTATCTTTTCAGGCGCATACGCGCCGCTTTCCATTCACGTCTTAGCATACTGCATGATAATGCCATACATCCAGCTCGCTATCGTTCGGCAATAAAAAAGCGCTGGCATCAGTAGACACCAGCGCTTCTTGGTACAAGGTACTTCGTAGGGAAAAGACGTACCCTTCCCTAAATCATCCGCATTTGGCTCAACGTGGCATTAAACCAATGAACCGAATTCGGCGGGCAATACTTCTGCGCATAAGCCATGGAGATAGTATAACCATACCCCTTTGCTAATCCAGATACATGAGTATTTATCGCTTCTTCCCAGCTAGAGAACCCAGACTGGCCCCATCCCCATGCGTTATAAGGCAAGAAGCATACGGCACCTTTTGAACTTTCTGTATTAGAAATAGCCGGCGACCAGCGCGGATCTATTCCATTATTCCAAGCTGCGGTAGCAAACACAACACCTTGACCCGCTAGCGGAGAACCTGCAAGATAGGCATCAATGCGTTGAGTCCATTCAGCCACAAACACTTCTTTGCCAACACTCCAGTCAACTTCGCTCAAATCAACTGCTGCAGGAGCGGGGGCAGTAGCTTGCTGCTGAGCCATCTTCTCGCTCGCTGCGGCAATGCGGGCCTCTTCTTCGGCACGAGCGGCCGCTTCCGCAGCAATGCGATCGGCCTCTTCTTTCGCCTCAATAGCTTGGATACCCTTTGAAATGTCGCGCTTTGCAGTATTTGTTAGTACCGTTGTCTCGCGAGCAGTTTCGTCATCAACCGACTGCGTCAACGATGCAGATCCCGTCGAAGAGACCGCAGCACTCATCTCGTCGATACCGAAAGCTTCAACATGAGCACTTGTACTACCTGCAGAAGCGAATCCAAAGCCAATGCATCCGGCAAGTAGCAGAGACGCACAACCCACTGTCGCAATTTTTGCGACAACGCTGGATTTTCGCTGCTTATATTTTTTCACTGCCAAAACTCAGTAACCTTTCTTTGAACAGCGCAAGACCTTGCCGCCGAAGCGGTGACAGCGTAGTAAATTGTGAGGATGGTTGCTGCCGAAAGGGCCGATATGCTGTTTTAACAAGCTGTATTTTAGCCCATCTCACCCTTCGGGAGCAAAAAGATGTGGAGAAAGCCTCCATGTTTTGTTCGCTTGGCGGATCTAAAAACAAAGATGGGCAGGTAAACATACCTACTTTCAAAAGAGACAGCCTGCCCACAAAAAAGGGTGGCAAACAAAAAGAACTCTACAAACCCACCTTTTTCGTCAAAAGGTGGGTTTAAATGTTTTCAATTAAGTGCGCCGCAAGCGGAAGCACGAAGTCGCGACCGGGGAAGAATGTTAGAACCAGCATTTCGGTTGTTCCTGGAACAGAATACCAAGCAAGCCCTGTGGCGCAGAACCCTACAAAACACAAGCCGGCAGCAAGTGTCCACCACCACGACCGCATGGCTGATCCAATGATAAAAAATCCTACCATAATAACCAACAGCGGCCATAGGTTCTCTAACATTATCACGATGGTAAACCAACCTACTATGCCGAGACTCATAAGCAGAAGCGTTCCCCCAAGGCAGAACAGCATAAGTCCATCAACAAATCGCTCCATGCGGTGGCCCGGGTCTGCCGGCACAACCAAATTTATCATACCGATAATAACCAAGACAAGCGGCCAAAACTGCCACCATGAAACACCGTCAATAGATTCACCCAGTAGGGAAGACACCCCGAAGAAGAGTAGCAAGGCCCCAATAAAAATGGCAATCTTCACCCCACTCGACCTATGCCCAACAGTCGCCTGCTTATACTGAACCACCGGAGGCACAACTGCAGGGCCTATTACTGGTGACTGTGGCGGTGTGTACGAGGGGGGGACGTACGGCGAGGGCGTCTCCTGAGTAGGTTGATGTGCCCAAACCGCAGCATCAGGTGGCTTAGGAGGAATGTGGCCCGATGCCACATAGGATTCACTGCGAGAATACAGAGTGGCAGCATCATAGGGCGAACGCGATGCTTCATCAGCTTTACCGCACACATCTTCGTGATTCATGCTTCCATAAGTGTCAGAACGAACAGCTTGCGGTTGAACATCAAAGGGATGGTCATACTCCGGCTCTCGCGGCAATACTATCCAAAGCGCCACGTAAGCCACCACAAACAAACCAGCCGATAAAACGGAAAGCGCCACCACTAAAATACGCATAACCAAAGGATCGGTATTAAAGTAGTCAGCCATACCGCCACACACGCCCCCAATAAAAGCGTGACGCGAGCGATAAAGTCGCTTTTCGGTGTTCAACATTGCCTCCCGGCTGGACTATTGAAGACAGGAGCTATACACGATGGGGCTGAACGCTCTTGCCCTCAGATTCTGTCAGGTGTTCAATCTTTTCGATATGCTCCGCCTCCGCACCAAAGGTCTGAGTCAGATCGTCAAGACGAATTACCTGGATACTGGAAATACGGCGGCGGCGCATGGCTTGAATCTTGAACCGATACCCATCAAACACGAACTCGTCGCCCACTTGCGGAACCTCATCGAGCATACCCAAAAGCCACCCGGCAATAGTTTCGTAATCATCCGATTCGGTAACTGGCCACCCTAGTTGCAAAGCCTCTTCCACAGGAAATCTTCCGTCGACAACCCACTCGTCTTCGGAAACTACCGCAAGATGCGTAGCTTCCGCATCTGTTTCATCAGTAATTTCGCCAACAATTTCTTCCACGACATCCTCAACGGTAATTAAACCATCGGTCCCGCCATACTCGTCTACCACGATGGCCATCTGTTGCCTATTCGTTTGCATCTCAGACAATAAGGGGAAAGCGTCCTTACTTTCGGGCACAAACATTGCGTCGTAGGCATAGGCGCCTACCGAATCATCCCCTTTGCCATCCACCAGTGGGCCCACCAAATCCTTGATATGCACGATACCCACAATATGATCGATGTCTTCATGGAACACCGGCAAACGCGAATAGCCCGTACCACGCATACGATCAACCGCCTGACGAACAGTATCGGTATCTTCGACAAAAATTACATCCACACGCGGCTGCATAATTTCACGTACGGTCATATCGCCTAAATCTAAAATATCGCGGATCATACGTTTCTCATCGGGAAGCAGCTCATCGTTGTCGGTAACCATATACATAATTTCTTCTTCAGACAAACTCTGTCGCTCATCGGCATTTTTAATGCCGAGCAAACGCGACAGGCCATTCGCTGAAGCGGAGGTCAGCGCCACCAAAGGTCGCGCAAACCTCTGAAACAAGCCCAACGGACCAGCCACCGCCTTACTAATGCGCTCGGCATCCGACAATGCCATACGCTTGGGCACCAATTCACCCACCACAATGCTGAGATATGATACAGCCAAGGTAATAACAACCGGAGCAAGACCTGGCGCTATCACCGACAACCATTCGATACTAAACCCAGACAACCATTGCGCTAAAGGATCGGATAAGTTCGTGGCAGCGGCCGCCGAAGCGAAGAAGCCAACCAGCGTGATAGCCACTTGAATCGTAGCTAAGAAATGGCCTGAATCTCCCGCAAGCTCAAGGGCACGACGAGCCCTCTTGTCGCCATCGTCGGCTTCCTTTTGCAGCAGTACTTGTCGGGCGTTTACCAACGCCATCTCTGACATACTGAAATAACCGTTTATCAAAACAAGTACAAACGTAACAATAATGCTTATCCAAATGTCCATAGTATGGAACTTCACTCCTTCATAAGTGGCTTATTTGGGGTTTCTTAGCAACCTCAAGGCTAAGGGAAGAATGTCCCAAGCCTCCAAAACGTTGGGCTGTCATGCCCGCGCGCTCATGCACGCGCCACTTACATAATAAAAAGAGCAATAGCAAGGAACTGACAAACACTCCCGGCCAAAACCCATAGGTGGAAAATCGAATGCATATAGGGAATTTTCTTCAACACATAAAAGATGCAACCAAGGGAATAGCAGATACCGCCAATAAGGAGCAACCACAGCCCCGGTGTCGGCATCAATACCACAAGCTGGGGCAGGAACCACACAACACTCCAACCTAGCAAAAGATATAACACCGCCGAGATCCAACGAGGACGAAATACCCAAAACGCCTCGCAAGCAACCCCAGCAAAAGCAACCACCCACACGAACACGCACAGCCAAATACCCCCAACATCGCCAAGAGTGATCAGGCAAAACGGAGTATATGAACCGGCAATGAATAAATAGATACAACTATGATCAAGAATTTTAAAAATACGCTTTGCCTTATCAACGGCAATAGCATGATACAAAGTCGACATTGTGTATTCCAGAAGCATGGTAAGCGTGTACACCAAGGCAGCAAAAAGATATACGCCGCCACCTGCATCAAGAGAGCGCACTACCAAAACAGGAATGGCCGCAATAGCCAGCAACGCACCAATGCCGTGCGTCACCGAATTGGCAATTTCTTCACCTAGCGTATACTCTCGCACATTACGCTGCCTGTTCGTTGCACTGGCCGAAGTGTTGGCCACTTCGTTACGGTATTCATGCGCCATTGCAAGATCGCATGGCTTAAATTGCGAGGGTGTCCACTCGGTCGGTTGACGAGGCGTTGTAGCCCGCCCGACCTCGCCTCCAGACAATGAGGCTTCAGGAGAAGGAGTACTTCGACTGTCCGATGAGTTAGTTGTTGCAGATGTCTTCATAATAAGCCTTACTGTAGCACATTCCCATGGGGCTTAAGCCAATCCAACCATGCGAGAGCATCTTCTTCGCACACATCCACCAGGTGAATTGTAGTACCCCCGATACCTGCAGCTGTTCGTGCGCTTACCGTAGCTGTTCTTGCGTTGCGTTGGAGCGGATTTGTCTTGGTGTAGCCAAATTGAATCTTCTTACGAGGAAAACTAACCGACTCACGAGAAAAGCCACCATTGCTCACTTGCATGAAATGTTGGTTGTAGGCAAAACCAGAGCCCCGAAACCATAGCACAGCACCTATTAAATTCAGCACTAAGAGCACAACGCAAAGAGCATACCCAACGGCAGCACCTGTATTCACGTAGAACAAAATTGCCATACCCTCAGTGGTAGTAGGCGTAAAAGCATTGACGAGCAATTGAACAACCACCAAAATAATGGCAAGCCAAAAGCCCTCACCTTGAACAATACCGCGACGAATAAGCGCTCGACGCAAGGCGACAGGAGCAACAGGTGTGTTCTCTATAGGCACATCGGCAAACTCAGGCACCAAGCCCGCCAAAATCTCGGGTACGCGATCTATCTTCACGAAAGGATGGATGATAACACCTTGGCTCAAGCTTTTCTGCTGGTCTTGCTGATTCTCAGAGGCGGCGTCAATTTTTCCCAATGATAACTCACAATATCCGAACAAGCGACGAATAAAGCTTTGCTTCACCATAACAGACTGCACGCGCCCGATATCGACGCCTTGAAAACGATGCTGTAGCAAACCGTGCTCTACCTCGATACGGCTATCACGTCGACATGCGCGAAAACCACCGAACGAGATGCATGTTCCCACAATGGAAAATATCCAAATGATCGCAATGGCAATCACCACCACCGCAATGACGCCAGCAATGAGGTTACCGCTAAAAAGCTGTGAGCTCATAACGACAACTTGACCTACCAGAGGGTCGATGCGCCCGGCCAGTATAGGAGCAATCTCACCAACGAGCTGAGCCACGGCACCTAAAATTCCCACAATAATAAGTACAAATGCTGTGTTATTCGAGAGACCCGTAAGTACCAGCTCTTTATTGGACAAACCATACTCATAACTTACCTTGCCCGTATCCACAGCCATACCACCAAACACCCCGCGCACATCCGTCCATATTTCCGCCGGAGCGTCTAACACGTTATGAGGCATATTTGAAGCAACAGAAACACCGGTTGAATTCAACGGCGTAATGGTCTGCGGCATAATATCAGCAGCAAGCACAGCAGCAGCGTTGATAGGATCGACACCACCCTGCACTGCTGCTACAAACTGCTTGCGCGCGAACAGCTCGGTACGCAGCTGCTCTGCTTGAGCTTTCTGCATATAGGGAACCATGACGGCTTTATTTGCAGAGCCACCTGCAGTGTCGATACTAACGCTGCATACACCAAAGACGCGCTGCAGCAACGATGAATGCTGGTCTACTGACTGTATGCGCTGATAGGGCACGTGCATACGCTTTTTGTTGAAGATACCAGAGTATAGATTAAATTCCGAAACTCCCAATTCATAATACAAATGCTTGTAAGATAGCCACTGAAACAGAGCTACAATTCCCACAACGAGAGCAAATCCAACAATGATACAAAAGACAACGATAAACAGGGTAGGAACACCAAAAGCACCCGAGTTCGTTCCTTTAGCCAACATCCCAGCAATGCTGGAGATTCCGGAAATAAGCACAACGACAAAAATGGCAAAAGCAGCTTGGATACTTCCCAACCAAATAAAACTATGGTGTACATGATGTCGCACGGGAGTGGCTACCTA
>JAEWYG010000053.1 GCA_023395755.1 Actinomycetes bacterium
TAGCTCTCCCGCAAGATAAGGATCTTCGCTGAAATACTCGAAGTTACGACCGCACAGAGGACTGCGCTTCATGTTAACACCCGGGCCCAAAAGTACGGCCACCTCCTGATCGCGAGCCTCATCACCCAAAGCTTCGCCCATAGTGCGCAGCAGCTCTGTATTAAAGGTGCACGCAGTAGCGCTTGCCGTAGGAAAACACACCGCCGGCTCGCTTGCCTCAATACCCAAATTATCTGCTGCGCCAGCTTGCTTACGGAGTCCATGCGGACCGTCGGATACTAAAATTGGCTCTATTCCGAGACGAGGGCATCCACCCAGCCTCCAATACCCGTCACCAGTAAGGCAGGCACACTTTTCCTCAAGCGTCATCGAGGATACCGCGTCATCAATGTTCACAGGCCCTCATTTCCCCTCATCGTTGTAACGCCACTGGCCTGACCCCCAAAATCCAATCCAACCCCAATGTTAGGAAATAGTAAGATTTATGCATTGGAAAGGATTGGAAATGAAGAAGACCAGGTTTACCACAGAGCAGATCATCATGAACTTGAGAAAGGTCGAGGTCATGGTAGGTCAGGGTAAAAGCATCCTTGAGGCATGCAGAGAGATAGGCGTCTGCGAACAAACCTATTATCGGTGGCGCAACAAGTACGGCAACATGTCTACCTCTGATGCCAAGAAACTCAAAGACCTCGAAAAAGAAAATGAGCGATTGAAGAGGATCGTCGCCGACCTCAGCATAGACAATGCGGTCTTGAAAGAAGTTGTTGAGGGAAAATTCTAAGCCCTGTAGACAGGCGACGTGTGTCTCTATACGTGCAGGAGAGACTATCCGTATCCGAACGCACTGTCTGCAGGGCGCTGTCCCTATCGAGATCAACAAAACGGTATCTTTAGATCAAGCGAGACGATGAGGATAGGCTTGTTCAAGACATCATATACCTTGCTTCTAATTACGGCAGGTACGGGTATCGCCGTGTCACAGCTATGTTGCAGACAAAAGGCTGGACAGTGAATCATAAGAGGGTGGAGCGGATATGGCGTGAGCAGGGTCTGAAAGTACCTAAGAAACAGCCTAAGAGACGCAGGTTGTGGCTCGGCGACGGTTCGTGCGTGCGCATGAGAGCCGAATACAAAAATCACGTGTGGAGCTATGATTTCGTCGAAGACAGATTGTCAAACGGCAGGAAGATCCGCTTCCTAAATATCGTCGACGAATACGACCGCACGCTCATCGCTTGTGTGCCAAGACGCTCGTGGCGAGATAACTCGGTTGTCGACGTATTACATGAAGCGTTCCTGACCTATGGCATACCTGATTACATAAGATCGGATAACGGGTCTGAGTTCGTAGCGAACAAGGTGAGAGACTATCTATCGGGCGCAGGAGTTACCACCCTCTATATCGAGCCGGGAAGTCCTTGGGAGAACGGGTATTGCGAAAGCTTCAACTCGAAGATGCGAGACGAATTCTTGAACAGGGAGGTATTCGAAACCTGGTATGAAGTCGAAGTGCTTACGAGAGAATGGATACGGTACTATAACTACGAGCGACCCCACAGTTCGCTTGGCTACAAGCCTCCGGCGATACAGACGGTTGCGGCATAGGGACTAACATTGAGGTTGGTACTGAAAACGGGGGCAGGGCAACGACAATCAAACCGAACGTGAGGCCCTTGCCGCATTACTAAAAAAACTACGGCCCACCGCTCACCTTGTGCAATACGAAAACGCTCAGAGTCTGATCGATGCACATCAAAGTGGCAAACGTTTCGATCTCGTTTTCCTCGATATTTACCTTGAAGACATGAACGGAATAGATACCGCTGCTGCTTTGCGTATTGACGATGAGAGGGTGGCTATCGTATTTTCCACCGTTAGTCGCGACTTTGCTGTTGAAAGTTACGATGTGGCCGCAATGGCCTATCTTATGAAACCCGTAAGCATCGAGCCTCTGTCTGCGACGCTCGACCGATTCGATGCCACATGGAAACCGCGCAGCATCTTCATTCGCGACCGCTTCTTCACTATGGATGATATCGTGTGCGCAGAGAGCCGTAACAAACACGTTACTTTTACTTTCCGCGATGGAGCCACCGCTCAAATTACCGCCAAACTGAGCGAGGTTGAAGACCAGTTGTATGGTGGTAACTTTCTGCGTTGCCATCGAAGCTTCATCGTAAATATGGATCACGTTGATTATATCGGCGACAAATGTTTTATCATGGCTACCGGAGACGTGGTGCTCATACGACAAAAGCAATATGTCTCCATGAAAAAGAACTATTACGACTACATTACCGCACGCTGAAATACGCTGCCCCCATAAAACCTTAAACAGGGGTATTCCTACTTGCATGATTACCCTACTCACTTATCTTCACATCGCGCTTAAATACGTAGCGCAGAACTAGGTAATATACAACACCTACAGCTATCCATACCAATCCCAACACCTTTGCTGGAATATCAAGACCCCACCAGGTGTAACCAATAATGAGCATACCCAGCAGTGGAGACGCCAGATGAGCAATCCAACGTCCATCGCGTTTCTTCACAAAGAAGTAAACAATTACTGTCACATGCAGTAACAAAAAAGCAGTGAGTGCGCCGAAGTTAACAAACAACGAGATAGTATCAGTACCCAGCTGCCCAAATGTCAGCACTAGCACCAGCGTAAGCGCGCCTACAAACAGCGTAGCGACATAGGGCGTGCGATATCTCGGGTGCACCTTGGCTAGAGCGCGTGGTAAATTACCATCGCGGCCCATAGCGAATAAAATACGCGACACTGCTGTCTGGGCAGCAAGAGCTGTAAAAATGCCCCAAGATAGCGCAGTTGCAAGCGCACACACCACATAAAGAGGACGCCCTCCTACCACCTGCGCCACCAGGTAGAACGCATTTCCCTGATCATTTGCAAACACCGCACCGTCAGGGCTAATACATCCAGCAACATAGGTCTGCAACACGAACAGTGTTCCCACAATAAGAAGCGAAGCCATCATAGCTCGTCCAGGTCCACGTCGCCCGTCCTTAGCTTCCTCTGATAGTGTTGCGATACCATCGAACCCCAAAAACGACAACACTCCCAACGACACGGCGCTTATAACAAGCCTCGGATCAAACGTTGCCGCATTAAAAAAGGGTCGAAGGAAAAACCGCGCGAAGTAGGGTCGGTTGCCAACCACCGCATACCCAGCACTACAAATACCGCCAAGCAGAGTACCTCCAACGCGAGCGCTACTCGGTCTACAATATTTGCTAGCTGAACTCCACGCACGTTCACAAACGTATTCACCACAACAAACACGACAGAGAACACCCATGGCGGCACTTCGGGTACGATACCTGATAAAGCATGAGACGCAACAACATACAACAATACAGGAATAAGTAGATAGTCAAGCAACAATGTCCATCCCGAAACAAAGCCGATGCTCTTACTTAAGCCGCGCGACGTGTAGGCATACACCGATCCTGATGCAGGAAACTCTTTAATTAGCATACCGTAAGAAAGCGCTGTAAACACCATAGCCAAGGTACCTACAAGATACACGAGCGCCGGCATGCCGCCTGAATCAGTGAATACACCCCCATATATACCAAAAGGTGCAATAGGCACCATAAAGATAAGCCCATATACCACCATATCAGGCACGGTAAGCACCCGAGCAAGCTTAGGAATACCCCCATCGGTATTCTTCGTGATAGAAGAAACACCCGAAGCATTAGGCGAAGAAATTTGAGTGTTCAACCCAACCGACGATACCGAGGCTTCCTTGGGTGCGGCCGATGCCATAGACTGACTCCTTTCGAGAGGGCGCGTAACACGCCTACCAACCATGGTGGCCGGACGTTCGTCTCACTCTAGCGAGACCACGCTCCCAACAAGGATCTATCGCACAAAATGTTGCCTATCTGTGACTCCT
Organism: Actinomycetes bacterium; assembly: GCA_023395755.1. GTDB lineage: Bacteria > Actinomycetota > Coriobacteriia > Coriobacteriales > Eggerthellaceae > Gordonibacter. The sequence continues at coordinate 3,933 of JAEWYG010000053.1, forward strand.
GTGTCAACGCAAAGATTCAAGAGAATCTTTTAGTCGAGCCAGGCCTGACCCTCTGTCATTTCCAGCGAAAAGAGACGACCCAGATCTGCCGCGTCTTTGGCTTCGTGGTACTTAAACAACATCTTACCGTCCTTAAGCTTACCCACGATTTCAATTTTACCCGTTAGGTGAGATAAGCAATAGCGCAGCGCCTTACCTGGCCCCGCCTGAAGTGCCTTTGCCCCTTCAACTACTTCTATACCGCGCTCAAAGGGAACCTGAAATCGCTGCTTCACCCCACTTACCGGACGGCACTGAAACACGTAATACGGCATCACTCCCACGGTGGTCAAATTGTGTAACAGTCGGCTCAGTGTTTCAACGTCGTCGTTTACCCCACGCAAAAGCACCGTTTGATTAAGTACCGGAATACCCACTTGGCGTAAGGCTTTTACCGCATCGGCAGCGTCAGGAGTGACCTCGCGAGGATGATCGAATTGTGTCACAACGATAAGTTGCTTTCGAGCAGCATAACCTGCAAGCATATCTAACAGCTCACTATCACCCGAAACTCGCGAAGGTAGCACCACCGGCATACGCGTCGCAATACGAATAAAATTTAGATGATCAA
>JAEWYG010000002.1 GCA_023395755.1 Actinomycetes bacterium
CGCGTAAAGCATGCGTGAGGGCTGGCATTCAGATAGATTTCAATAGCTTCCTTAATCTTATCTTCAGGAAGCTCGCAGAATTCAGCAGCGCGTGCCGTAGTCCATGGGGTCACGTGCTCCAACAAGATATCCCACGAGGTACGGTAAACTTTACCGTTAATTTCGCGACTACCGGTAAGTGCGGGCTTCGCATCGGCCACAATATTGCCAGCCTCATCAAGCCACTTGAAGGCCTTAGGACCACCAAGCTCTTGCTTGTTTTGCCAGTCACCGCTCCAGTAAATCAACTGATCATGAGCTTCATCCCAAGCAGGATACAGTTCGTCAGAACCGCCCTTTTTTATCATAGATTGACGAAGTTGATAGCCCGTACCCTTACCTTCAGCATCCTTTTCGTCAATAAAAAACGGCGCATTGGTAAAGTTGCGAGCAAAATCGGTAGCGCATTTGTCTGAGTGCATAATCTCGTTGATAAATGCTAACACCAGCGCCATATCAGAGCCGGGGCGAATCGGCAGCCACAGATCGGCTTTGCTAGCCGTGCAGGTGAAGCGCGGGTCCACACAGATAACCTTCGCGCCGCGTTCCTGCGCGCGTTTGACGGTCAGCCAGTCGTAGTAACCGCGAGAACGCTCCTGACGACACCAGATAAGAATGCATTCGGTGTTGTTGCCATCCCAGCCGGTATACTGTGTTTCGTCGCCATACAGGCGCTGACTGGTAAAATACGACCCTACCCAACACAGGTTACCCACACCAAACGTCGCAGTACTTCCCAGTTCAAGCCACAGTTTATTAATAGCTTGGAACTGCAGCATATCGCGACCCGTACCATACTGATGAGCGATGGTGTGCCAGCCGTGTTCTTCACCAATTTTGGTAAAGCGATCGGCGGCTTCTTGATAAGCTTCTTCCCACGTAATACGCTTCCACTGCCCCGAGCCCTTTTCACCCACACGTTTCTGTGGATAGCGCACGCGCAGCGGATTGTATAGTTCTTGGGGGATAGCGATAGCTCGAGCGCACAAAGTGCCCTCGCTAAATAGATCGGGGTTGCCCTCGATCTTCGTCACACGTCCGTCCTTGACGTACCCAAACAGCGCACAGCGGCCATAACATTGGCGGCATGCACTTGGGATTTTTTTCACGTCGTCGGACGAGGTGCTCTTGGCACTCGCCGCCTCATCGGCTACGGCGGCGGTAGCCGACGTACCCAGAAGCAGCGTCGAGGCGGTCGCAACAGCCGAAGCCTTTACGAAGCCGCGGCGGCTCATCTTAAGTGACATTTTTCCTCCTCCTTTGCCCTCTTGTTGCCAAGCTTTGCCGAAAGAGAATGGATAGAACGCTAAAACGCGCTATATGAGAACTCAGAGCTTGCGGAGTTTTATGACACTGCGCAGTTGCCTTATCGCCCCATTTAAAATGCCCTGCTACTACTTCTCAATGCACGCGCCCCTCGCGCGCTTTTCATTCCTTATTGCGGCAATTTACTTGCATAGCTAATTATATGAATATTAACTATTAGTGCAACATATTTTATATTGCTTTTTTGAGAATAGTGATGAACAGCATTTTCAAGGGTCCCCCTCTTATTTTTATTTCGTTGCACTTCTTTTTTCTTGGGAGTCATTTTTTATTTCCGTTTCCCCTACGTTACCGTTCCTTGCATTGCTTTTTCTTTTGATAACACTCATTATTTGAACAGGTTAAATAGCGATTGATTGCGTGGTAACCCCAGGGTGTTTCACGTGAAACACCCTGGGGTTACCACGCAATGCTGGCCACACAATAAATAAATACCCCAAGCGCAACGGTGCAAGCCCAATAATGCAAGCGTCTAATGATGGGAGCTCGGCAAATACTCACCACCTACACGGAGATTCCGCTAAGAAATTGCTGGATTATTGACGGCTTACGGTCAGGTATGGTTTGGTGTTCTATGAAGATGTGCCTCGAGATCGTCGACACAGGGAAAAGAGATTTCGTATGAAAAACAAGCACAACGAGTTTTTGGGCTATCTCGTATACGATACCCAGCGCTGCATCGCGCGATCGCTTGAAACAACGCTCAAGCCCTACGACATTACGCCCGGCCAGTGGAACCTCATCAACCAACTCGATCGGGCCGATGGGTTGTCCCAAAAAGATCTCGCACGAATCACCAAGAAAGAGCAGGCCACCATCACGCGCTACCTCGATACGCTTGAGCGTAAAGGGCTTGTCGTGCGTACCAAACACAAGACCGATCGCCGTTCACACGTCGTAAGCATTACCGACAAGGCCCGCGAGCTTATCGAAAGTGCAACCCCTCTCACCGTCGATACCGCGAATCGTCTCATCGAGGGCATCGATCAAGAGGACATCAACCGATTTGTAGCCACACTCAACGCCCTCAAAAAAAATGCTCAGGATATATCTGGCGACTAGCATAATAGCCGCTCAGACAAGAAAACTGTGTTCCTACATTCACAATTACTAGGTTCCCTGCTACAATGTGCCAGCACAATTTCATAGCGTCACCCCGTTGATCCGTCCTGAATCCATAAGAAACAGGACGAGAAGGGGCCTCTGGAGAATCCCGCTTACGGGTGCCGAAGGGGCAAGGCCACAAAGGCCGAAACTCTCAGGCAAAAGGACAGAGCAATCACGCAGATGGCCGCACATTCACGCGCTTGCGTTTTCTTGCTTTTTCCCAAATTTCTTCTTCTAGGTCCCCTCCGCACGCGACGGGATCACTCAGAAATTGCATGTCGTATCTGTTGAAGGAGGAAACGTTGGAATCGGTGTTTGGCGCTGTTAATAGCGCATTGGTCGCAATCGACGACTTCATTTGGGGCGTGCCCCTCATGGTCTTGATATTATTTGGAGGCATTTTGCTAACGGTGCGCCTGCGTGGCGTACAGTTCCGCCAGCTACCTCGGGCATTGCGCTATATGGTCAAGAACGAAAAAGGAGGCTCAGGCGAAGTCTCCAGCTTCGGCGCGCTCTGTACGGCACTTTCAGCAACCATCGGTACGGGCAATATCGTAGGCGTGGCTACCGCTATCGTTGCAGGTGGTCCGGGCGCGATGTTCTGGATGTGGTTGGCGGCATTATTCGGCATGGCGACGAAGTTCTCCGAAGGCCTTCTTGCGGTAAAATACCGCAACGTCGATAAAAAAACCGGTCATGTGCTGGGCGGCCCTTTCTACTACATCGAGCGCGGCATGGGTATGCAGTGGCGCTGGCTGGCGAAGATTTTCGCCTTTTTCGGCATGTGTGTGGGTTTGTTTGGCATTGGTACTTTTACCCAAGTGAACTCCATTTCGGGCGCTATCACCGGATTCTTTGACCCCGATAAGGCAATGACCGTAAGTATCTTGGGCATGGATTACTCCGTTGTCACCGTTATTGGTAGCTTAGTATTAACATTGCTGGTGGGACTCGTGGTTATTGGCGGACTGAAGCGTATTGCGAAGGTATCCGAACGGGTTATTCCAGCCATGGTAGTGCTTTACGTAGGCTTTTCCCTTATTCTCATCTTTGCCAATCTCGACAAAGTGCCCGCGGCATTCGTCACCATCTTCCAAAGCGCATTCGGATTACAGGCCGCAGCGGGCGGCATGCTGGGAGCTATTATCATAGCCATGCAGAAGGGCATAGCCCGCGGTATCTTTTCAAATGAAGCAGGTTTAGGCTCCGCACCTATCGCTGCTGCTGCAGCCCAGACAAAAGAACCCGTACGTCAAGGTCTCGTATCCATGACCGGCACGTTCCTGGATACTATTGTAGTTTGTTCCATGACTGGCCTTGCTCTTGTTATGACTGGGGCTTATCAAATTCCCGGCCTTGAGGGCGCTGCAATTACCACGGCTGCATTCCAGTCTGGCTTACCGTTCATCCCCGCCGATATTGTATCGTTTGTCCTCATGGCGTGTTTGGTACTATTCGGCTTTACCACCATTTTAGGCTGGGACTATTATGGGGAGCGCTGTCTAGAATACTTTAGCAATGGCAGTATGAAAGCCGTTAAGGCGTACCGCTGGCTCTACATTGCCGCCGTATTTATCGGCCCTTATATGACTGTGGCGGCCGTATGGACCATCGCCGACATCTTCAACGGGCTTATGGCTATCCCCAATATGATTGCGCTCGTCGCGCTTTCGGGCGTAGTGGTCAAAGAAACACGCGACTATTTCGAGCGATTAAAGGAAGCGGGCAACGAGGAAAATATGGAACCCCATCTTCCTGGAGACAACTGGGACATCCCGCCCATCGACCCACTGGATGAACCAGATACAGCACCGGTGCCAGCGTAAAGCGATTCAAGCACCTTAACTCTACCGGTGAAAGCAGCAGGCAAAGAGCGGAAGGGCGGAAAACTCCGTCCCTCCACTCTTTGAAAACCTAACCTAACCTCACGCCATCGGGTACCTCACGCTCAGGTATGGCAAGCGCAGGCAAGATACCATCTTCGTAGCCGATGTCGTAAATCATGCCCTCCGACAACTCCCCCGCCATCTTACGTGGAGCCAGATTTACCACGAACAGCGCCTGACGGCCTTCGAGTTCACCCTTGCAGTCTTCGCGCTCCTCTTTCATGCCGGAAAGGATCGTGCGCGTGAACCCGCCGAAGTCGACGGTCATCTTAATGAGTTTCTTCGAAGCTTCCACGTCGTCCACAGCAACAATGCGACCAACGCGAATGTCGATCTTATCCAAATCATCCAAGGTGATCGTGGGCTTAACTGGTGCAGTTTCAATTGTTGCGCTCACAAAGGACACCTTTCTCAAGCAAGAAAACTCAATAGGTTACTTCACAGCATCGGCCACTTTGCGTGCAGCCGCGGTAATGGAGAGGTCATCGACATTTACCGTAATATCGGCATACTGCTCGTAGAGCGGCTTACGCTCGTCGTAGAGGTCGCGCAAGCTCATGCCAATACCGCCCTTCAACACCACACCTCGCTCTTGTAGGTCACTCAGACGACTGACCAGCTCGCTGTAGGAAATCTGTAGGTACACAATGCGGCCAATTTCTCCCAGATGCTTCATCGCCTCGTCAGAATACACGGCGCTGCCACCTGTCGCAATAACAGAGTTCTCCGCACGTAAATCGCTGAGTATCTCGTTTTCTACCTGAATGAAGCCCTCGGGGCCGCAGGCGTCGATGAGCTTTTGCAGCGTTTTATCACACTGACTCTGAATAACCAGGTCGGCATCTACAAAATTAAGGTTCAGTATCTTCGCCAGCACAATGCCCAGCGTCGATTTGCCTGCTCCAGGCATACCAATTAGAACTATATTGTTTCGCTCTTGCTCCATGACGCCTCCTCTAATATCGGCTCAACAGCCACCGTGAGTTCAATGCCCTTTTCCGTAAGCATGACGGAATGGGGCAGGGAAACTACAGCCCCGCCAGGCGTTTCCACCTCCACAGCGGGAATGCTTTTGTCTTGCCTTCTCTTTAACGGGAATGCTTCGTTCACCACTATAGCAACGAAAATAAGGGTAAAGCCGCCAATAAGACGAAGTCCTACCTCTTCCCCATACAACAACACGCTGAACAACACACCAAACACCGACTCCAAACTTAAAAACAACGATGCCTGCGCCGGCGGCACATGAGAGAGCGCTACATTTTGAATAACCAACGCTACGCACGAAGCAAATACAACTAAATACACCATATTCATCCAGAACGACGGCGTAAGAGCCTCGCGTGGAGGCAGTGTTTCAAAACTCATACCGCAGACAATGCCACAAATACCGCCTACGATAAACTGAAACGTTGTAAGAACCAGCACATCGTTAGTCTGAGAAAACTTGGACACATATACGATGTGCACAGCAAACAATACCGCCGACACCAGCGTCATAAAATCGCCGTAGCCTATATTCAGCTCCGAAAGTGAACCAGTTAACGACACCATGCCAATACCAGCCACAGCCAACACAGCCGCAACTAGATTAAATACGGTAGGGCGCTTGTGCGCAATGAGCCACCAGGCGAATGGCACAATAACGCAATAGGTAGCCGTAAGGAATGCATTTTTACCTGGCGTGGTATGGTCAAGCCCTATAGTCTGTACCCAAAAAGCAAGATAGCACAATACTCCCAGAACAATACCCTTAGTCAGGTAATCCTTACGCACTGAAGCCACAAAAGCCAACTTAACGCGCTTAAAGAACAACGCGAGCAAAATAATCCCTGTCGCCAGAAAGCGAAAGCCAATGAGGTAAGCCGGCTCAAGAACGTCGACGGCATCCTTCATAACAACGAAACTCAAGCCCCAAATAATGGTAGCAACCACCAAGAGCATTTTGTATGCCCCTGTGGGAATGCGATGTGTTATGCCAGCGAGTTTGTTCACAGCCGCCCATTATAGGGTGACTAGCTCTCAAAGGAAAGGGAGAGAGCCACCTTAAGGCTCTACCGTTCCCAAACAAAGACTAGAAGGACAATGCCGAAATCTTAGACGCACTAGGTGACGTCGCCCTACCGCCAATAGGGGTTAAGTTCTCATCACTTTTCCAAAACTATCAACATATCCCCTACACCCTTTTTCGCCTCCCTACGGCGTAGCTGTCGTGCAAATACGACAAACACCGCCAGCGCCACCAAGGTAACTACCGATACGACCACATAAACTGCGAAGTCGCCATTGGCGGCACCTCCCACCTCGCGCGCAGAAGCGGCCACCAGTGAGCTCAATATGGCAGCAGGTGCCATGGCGAAGTTTGCAAGCGCCAGGTTTTCGGGGTACTTCCCGGGTCCATATTGCCCAAGGGTGAAAGCCGAAGATATAACCGGGATGCAGCCGTATGAGAATCCCACGAGAAACGCACCAATCACAAATAGGGTAGGCATACGCATGCCCGGAGCAAACGAAAAAGCCAACGCCAACGCTCCAACGAAGGTCGCTAGCGACGAAAGTGCCACGACAACACTCAGGCCAAAACGATCGTAAACCACACCGATAACGATACGCGCTAAGCCGTTAGTCGTAGACACCAACCCTACTAGAAGGGTAGCAAGGCCCACTTCCAACCCAACAGCAAGTGCTGCCTGTTTTGCATCTCCAATAATAATGAGTCCAACGCAAAGAGGGCATATTTCCCAAATGACATAGATCCAAAACAACGACGAGCGCACCACAGACGCACCTTGCTGCTTGGGTATCTCAACTACATCCTTTTCACGGCGCTCAGCCGACACAACAGAAGCATCTTGTTCCACCTCATCTTTCACGCAGGCCACTCGCACACGACTAACCGGCTTGATAATCAGAGCTGTTGCACCAACTACTATGGCAATAAGTACCGCAAGAACTAAAAATACCGTTCTCCACCCCGCCACGTCGATACCACCCGCTGCCGCTGTCCCCAAAATAAGCCCACCAAGACCAAACCCCATCATAAGCGCGCCCGACGAGAACCCAACACGATCAGGAAACCATGCATTCACCGTCGAGATAATAACGTTGTAAGCAATGCCACACCCACCACCACACAACACCCCATAGCTTATATAGAGCATTGGCAAGCCACCCACATCAATCAGAAGTGCTGTCGAAGCGAATCCGCCAACAAGTAAAGCACCAGCAATAAGTAATGCTGGCTTGAATGAAAATTTTTTATTGAGTCGCGCCCCAAGCAGACCCCCCAAACAAAACGAGACAATAGAAATGGTGAACACCATTCGCATACTCTCCCGATCCCATAAAAATTCCTGCCCAATAGGGGTAGAAAAGTTCGACCACGAGTAAATAAGGCCCAGAAACAGCAGCGACAATACTCCTGCCGCAAGATAGCGCATACGGTGACTCTGCGCTGCCTTAGGTGTCAACAATTCAGAACACACAACAGCCCCCTTTTTCCCTCAACCAACGGTAGCCAAGAAAGGTTATCTTACTTCACCGTTGCCAGAAAACGTTGTCAAGAAACGCTCAATGAAGCATCCATACCATCGACTACCCACGGTACAAAGCCACACCACGTCAAGACTCCATTGCAGCCTGTTAACCTAAGTTTCGCGCGCACGCCATAATTGCGGTACGTTAAAATTCACGCAAAGCGCCATTCTTCAACACGAGGGCGACCGTTGTTCCCTCCCCCAATACGCTTTGTACCTCCATATGGGTATCGGAACCAAAATAGCCCCGTATGCGGTCGTGTACGTTTTTCACCGCGATACCCAACCCCGTAGATGACTCGGGGTGTAAAATATTCTGACGCGACTCTTCGGTCATACCAACACCATCATCTGCCACACGCACAATCACATCGTTACCATCTACAATGCCGGTTACACGAATAGTTAGCTTACCTTCAGAAGGCATGGCGTGGCGTACCGAATTTTCAACCAAGGGCTGAATAAGAAAAGGCGGCACCATCATGTCTTCAACCGCTGGCTCAATATCCACCTCCATAGCAACGCGGTCCTCGCCAAATCGCGCAATCTCAAAAGCAAAATAACGCTTTGTCTGCTCCATCTCGCGAGCAAAAACGATAAGATCGGCCGAATCTTCGAGAGTGCGGCGATAAAATACTGCGAACTCCCGCAACAGGATACGTGCCTTTTCCGGGGCGGTTCGAATAAGCGAAGCAATAGTATTAATGGTATTGAACAAGAAGTGCGGATTGATCTGGCTTTGCAACATTTTTAGTTCCATGCGGGTTGCCAACTTCGTCTGCTCTTCTAATGCGGCGGCGGCCATCTGGGTAGATAACAACTGACCAAAACCTTCAGCGATAGACTTTTGTGTCTCACTAATATGACGAGCGCGTCGGTAATAGAACTTCAGGGTGCCCTCAATGGTTCCGCTCACTGCTAATGGGACAATGATGGCAGCTTGAATGGTGGAGGTATCTGACGGAAAGCCAATATCCTCTGGCGTAAACAGGATGCGTCCATTGCCATCAGACAGAGTGGCGTGCGTTGCATGAGTACGAATAACGCTACCTGCCTGGCTGTCGACCTCCTCAAAACCGGCATACCCTAAAATAACATCTTTATCGGTAATAGCAACAGCAATGGCTGCAGTAGAAGGTAGTAACAGCTTGCAGATTTGTTGTGCAGCTTCAGCCGTCATACCTTCATTCATGCAATCAAGCGTTTGGCTGGCTAGGCGCAGCATGGCATTGGATTGACGAGCACGCACCGAATCGGGATCCATAAGCAGCCGAATAACAATTACCAGCGAAAGCGTGAATACGATACCCGCCACAATAAGAACGGCAATATTACGATACGGAGAAATTGACGACCAGATAAGCACCAGGCCAGATAACGC